>JBAUZG010000015.1:0-39021 GCA_049585195.1 Bryobacteraceae bacterium
TGTGCCGCGTCGGCTCCAATCCTGCAGAGTCTTGGTTTCTTCCTGGGAGAGGCGGATAATCGCGGTGGGCTGGCGCATGCCCAAGTATGCGCCAGTACGCTAATTATTGCAAGTAGATACTAGATCACGCAAAGTCGTGAGGCCCTAGCTGGTCTCCCGCAGTTTATGGTCCGTCTGATCGATTAACGATCGTTTCTGGGGACGGTTGTTCGGGCGGGCGCGCGATCGGCAGCTGCCAACCGTGCCGCATGGCCATAAATCGGAGTCCAAAGCAGAAGCCTGCTCCCGTTGCAGCGGCCCAGGCGGACGGGACATGCAGCATACGCCCGATCACCACGGCCGCCGCGCCAATCAGCGCCGCGACTGCGTAAAGCTCGGTGCGCAGCACAGTTGGGATTTCCCTCACGAGCACATCGCGCACCATGCCGCCCCCGATTCCGGTCAGCATGCCGAGCAGCGTCGCCGCAACCGGCCCGGCGTGCAAGGCGAGTGCTTTACCCGCGCCCGAAACCGCAAAGAGCGCCAGTCCAGCGGCGTCGAACACCAGCACGGGACTGCTCAGCCGGTTGATGATTCGATACCAATAGAACGTAATCATCCCGGCAAGGATGGAGACCGCGACATATCGCCAGTCGCTGATGGCTGCCGGCGGAACCGCACCGATCATCACATCGCGGGCGATCCCACCCGAGTTTCCCGCCGCGAACGATAGGACCAGAACCCCGAAGAGATCGAGCCTGTGATTAACCCCAGCCATTGCGCCGCTGAGCGCGAATACGAACGTGCCGCCAAGATCGAAGGCAACCAGGAACGTGTTTATCAGGATGTGTCCGTTGACGACCATCTGGCCTTACGCTGACAGCCAGGCTTGGGCGGCAACCACCAGCGCCTCCACCCCTGTCTCCAAAGTTGGATGGATGACCGGTGCGAAACGCGGACTATGATTCGTCGGTATTTCGCCGAGCTTGCCCTCCTTTTGGGCTTTCGCGTAAACGCCGGGATCGGTGCCGCCGACGAACCAGAACACAGATGGGGTGCCCCACTCGGCCCCGAACGATCCGAAGTCCTCGCTCGCCGTCGTCGGCTTGGTTTCCTGAACACGGTCAGCCGGAAAGTACTGGCGAAACGCATCGCCTACTCGCTTAGCTGCTTCCGGATTATTCTTGACAAGCGGATAACGATCGAGCGGCGTAATCTCAGGTTTCTTAGGCGCGCCTGAAGCTTCGGCTTCCGCATTGACAATGCGCTCGATCGCGGCAAGCACCCGTTTGCGGACGCCTTCATCAAAAGTGCGCACGTTCAGCTTAATAATTGCCTCGTCAGGGATGACGTTTTCCTTCGTGCCGGCCTGGAGCGAACCGATCGTCACCACGGCGGCTTCAGTAGCCGCAATCTCACGCGAGACAATCGTTTGCAGACGGAGCACCGTCGCAGCCGCCATGACGACAGGGTCGATGCTTGCCTGAGGCATCGAGCCATGCGCACCTCGTCCGAACATACGAATCTGCAGGCTATCGCCCGCGGAGGTGATTACTCCCGGACGCGAGCTAAGTACGCCAGAGGATCCCACCATGACGTGTTGCCCGAGCACGGCATCCGGTTTGGAGAAGCGCTTGAAAAGGCCATCGTCAATCATCGCCTGGGCGCCTGCCGCCGTTTCCTCTGCTGGTTGAAAGACGAGCATCAGTGCCCCTTTCCATGCGTGACGAGATTTCGCAAAGAGCGTCGCCGCGCCTATCAGCCAGGTCACATGCATGTCGTGACCGCAAGCGTGCATCACGGGTACGGTCTTCCCGGTGCTGTCCGTGGCCGTCACCTTACTGGCGTAGGGCAGACCTGTGGTTTCCTGAACGGGTAGCGCGTCCATGTCGGCGCGCAGCATGACTTCCGGTCCCTCGCCGTTGCGCAGCAGACCGACAACGCCGGTCTTTCCCACTCCGGTGGTCACTTCATAGCCGGCAGCACGAAGACGGTCCGCCGCGATGCCAGCCGTCCGTGTTTCTTGCATCGACAGTTCGGGATGAGCATGGATATCTTTGTAGACAGATTCCAAATCGGGAAGCAATTCGCCGACATTTGCAAGTACACTTGCTGAACCTTTCGATACTGCTTCGTTCATATGTACCAGTCCTTTCGTGTTGTGGACTTTACTAGTTCAATCCGGTTGCGCATGACAGTGTCGTTCCTCAGTTAAGGTCGCTAAGGCTCTCCTTGTTTCCGAAGCATTTCTCTTTCCGCTCCGACTCGTAAACGCTAACTTTCAGAGAAAGGCTCACTTCGGCGCACAGGAGCAACGTTGTCGGCGTTTTCCGCCGCTCCGGGATGTAACACTCGGATCTCTCCGGGCGTCAATAAGCCACCGTTCCGGGTCATTCCGTGCCACGCAGGAGATCTCCCGTGACCGTCCGCGGTAACCGTACCTGAAGGGTCGTTTCAAGGGAGGTTCAGGCATGAGTCCGGTATTTAACAGCTCGCTCCCGATTTCTTTCGGCGATTGGCGCGAGTATCGCCGAAATTGGGGATGGCTTCTTGCATTAGGCGTTGTCTCGATCATCCTGGGGTTGATCGCGCTCGTCGATTCGGTTTTGGCGACCATCGTTTCCATGATCTGGTTCGGCTGGGTGCTATTAATCGCTGGCATTGTCGAGGCCGTGCAAGCGTTCAGGCATCGCCGCAGCGGGCATGTCTTTCTGCATTCGCTGAATGCGGTGCTTTCGTTCGTTATGGGCCTCATACTGCTGAGGCACCCGCTAGCAGGAGCACTGGTGATGACGCTGCTTCTAGCTGCGTACTTCACCGTGACAGGCATTTTTCGCATTGTGAATGCCCTCACCCTCCGGCTTCCGAGCTGGGGTTGGGCGCTTGCGAACGGAGTCATTACCCTAATACTTGGAATTCTAGTCTGGGCTCAATGGCCGATATCAGGCCTTTGGATCATTGGTTTATTCATCGGCATCCATCTGATTTTCACGGGGTGGGCACAGGTGATGTTGGCCTCCGCCGTGCGAAAGTTTCGCTTGGAACCAGCTTGATGCGGCCCGCCTGGTTAGCAACTTTCGGTCCGATCCGATCATTACGAATAAGCTTGTACGCCTATCTCTCGAATCCCTGATATCAAGCGTTGGGAAGACGTGTGCTTCAATGAGGTGCCCGCCTTTTGCCGAAGCGTCATTGAGGCCGACAACCAGGTGGGTGTGCACGGCGGGCTTCCCCTGATATAGCGCGATGTCACCGGCCAGGGTCAGCACCTCCACTTGCCTGTTGATCCGCATTGCTTTATAGCTTCTTTTCTCACGGCCATCCACCCAACAGTCACGTCGTGTAACGCTCCAACAGCGGTGAAGTGGGCACTCGTCACGTTGTAGCGTTGCGCGAACTCAGCAAGCCCGGACGCAACTTCATCGCCTTTGCTGAAGATCACCGCATACAGTCGAGGCTCTTCTCCTTCGTGCGTGAGTAGCTGCACTTCCATGCCCGGAGCCTTACCCGGGTCGGGTACATGCGCGACCGGCACGTAGTATGGCTTGCCCTTTGCCAGTGCGACGAGCCAGCCGACAATACAAATACTGAACAGATGAGCCAGGCTTTTTTCATTGATGCCTCGCTATGCTTTTGCTAGCCGAACCAGCTCCAACTCACGCTTGCAATAACCGTCGAAGAGCCGCAAACCGGTGGTTGCGGTCGCGCCCAGCATCCCGGTGTGCTTGCGTTGGCGTTTCAGCTGGTTGTCTCTCGTGGGCGCACGCTTGGGCACTTCGTTTACTTTATCGATTGCCCTTCAGGCTGAGGCCGAATGCCATTGAGGCGACACCCTGAAAAGTCAGATCCACCGCAAGCACAATGCCGAGGAGAAACAGGGTATTCGCGGGCCAATTCATCGCGAAGATGATAGCGGTCAGCAGCGTCATTTTGCCGGATGCCACCATCCATCCCCACCCGGGCTCCGGGCCAAGCCGGATACCGAACCAGGCGAGCAGGATACCGGAAATCATCAGCAACACGGAGAATTAAGGTAAGGGTCGCAGCCGCTAATACCGGGTTGTAAAACCCAATAAGGCCGACGACCGACCTCCGGAGTTTAGAAGGTCGGCGCCGGGTCGCTTATTTTCAACCAGCGGCCTTAGTTGCGCGAGCCGGTTCAAGCGTCCAGTACGCTTCCCGATTGTAGTGCCGATACAGCTTCGCTTCGTAATCGCGCGTGATCGCAGTGTTCTCGTCGTACTCCGGCGCCTCCTTGATGGCTTCCCGGGTCAGGCCGACAAAGACTGTCGAGTCCGCCCAGCTCACCCGGTCGATCCATTGTGGCGAGACTAGGACTTTCTTGCCCGGCCACCAGTTCCGCGTATCGACAATCAGGTAACGAATCGCCCGCGTGTCGTCATCAATGATGAAATCCTCAACGTGACCGACACTATCGTCCAGCGCCTGGATGTTATAACCAGTGACCTCTTTCATGCTGCGGAGATGAGGATCGTTGCCTGTCGCGCGGCGCATATCCTCGGACCAGCCAATCGCTGCGCGTCTGGGAACGGAATACGGCCCCCATGCGTACGGCCCCACCCAATATCCTGGCCAGTCGTAATAGGAATAATAGTTCCACTCATCCTGCCGCGAGACTGGTTTATCGGCCTCGATGGAGGGACTGTTCTCAATTTGCTCTTTGGTAAGTGAAACCGGGATCACCTTATTGTTGTCGTCTGGTTTGTCCAATGCGTAGGGCGAAATGAGAACCTGGCGCCCGCTCAGCCAACCTCCTGTATCGACGATCAGATATCGCACAATCCAGCTCTGGTCATCGAAGTAGATGTCCTTGGATTTCCCAATCTCCCCGTTTCGTGCAGCCAGCTTATAATTTTTCAGAACCTTGGCTTGTCGCAGCATATACACATTCTCCTTGTCGGAACGTGGTTCAGCACGCGCAATTCCAAAAGGCTGGTCAAAGTTGCTGAGCCTGCGTGACGGTTACCGAGCTGTGCCTTCCGTGAGGTCAACATGGCGGCAACTGGGGGACCACGCCGACCTACCAGCCCAATACCCGGGCGTTCATGGACCAGGCGATGAACTCCCTCGTCCATCCGGATCCGAATTTCGGCACCAGGCAATTTCTCCAAAACGCATTTCGCAGCGACACAGCCAAGGACATGGCTGTGGTCGTGATTCAAAACTCGAGACGGGGTGCCGACATTTCAGCAGATGATGATGGCAATGCAGCACCAGAAGGCTGCGAGAGCTTTCATGCCCACAGCTGGCTTCGGCTTCGTCTTGAGGCTGGCCTGTGCTCTCACTGGAGGGGGCTCATTTGCATCGCATTTAGGGCGGGAGGATGAATAGAGTTTCTGGTCAAAGGAACGGGAGCGTCGACGATGTTGGTTCTCGTGGACGAAGCTTCGCAGGATTCGTTTCCGGCGAGCGATGCTCCGAGTTGCCTATCCGTGTCGCTGTGTTAGCTAGTCCATGCGTGGCCGATTCAGCAGCATCGGTTTGTTCTGAGATCTCTTACAACCTTCACCTCGATCCACAACTGATCGGTGGCGATCTCAACACGAGCTGAAAAATGACTTCGCCGTGGATCACGCATATGCTCCGGACCAGGTGATTCTTCTTGAAGGAGAACGCCATCGGCATAGAGTCCGTCAGCTCGGCGGCTGCTGTTTCGGAGAGAAAGCGTTTGGTCAGGGTATTTGGTCAGGGTATTAGATTCCGCTACGTACATCTGCTTGTTTCCAGACCGTTCCCGTGGGGACGCAGACGGAAGCTGCCCCCTCAGTCCGGATCGAGCAAGGCGACGAAGATGGTAGGCGAATCAAATTCAGGGAGACAGACAAAATCAATGAGGAATCAAGGCCCACCAGGGCGGCGGTGCTGAGATTGCCAATGAGGCCGTAGTTCTCAATCGGTTGAAGGGCATAGGCCACTATTGAATGGCAGCAGCGGAAAGGTGTGACAGGAGAAGAGGGCTCAATGTCCGTCCGAAGCTCGGTGGACCGCTCCGCCTGTGGTGCCCTCCCACTTACGCGATGTGACAAATGGTAACTGGAATGCACACTCGGGTCCAATATGCCCGCCTCTATGCGGCGCTCACCGAGAGGCGCAAACGGCCGCGTTCACCTCCTAACGGCGCTTGCCTGCTTCTGTTATCCAGCAGCCACCGCGCTCGCGGACCGCGCACGCGACACTTCGAACCCAACCAGCATATTCGCTCCGGTCTCCACGCCGGCCCAGTCAATCTTCGGACTGTCTCTCTTTGTGCTGGCTACTACAGCCGCCATCTTTCTTGTGGTTTTTGGCTTACTCGCATACGCAGTTGTCAAATTCAGGGAGAGGAAGACGGACGATGAGCGGGAGCCTCCGCAGGTTTACGGAAGCACTGAGGTAGAACTCGCGTGGACTGTGATTCCGATTCTTATCGTTATGGTTCTATTCTTGGCCACTATCCGCGTTATTGCCAGCGTCCAGAATGCCGCGGAGCCGCCAGGTGCTATTGAGGTCACTGTCGTCGGCCATCAATTTTGGTGGGAGTTTCGTTATCCGGGCCTCAATGTAGTGGCCGCGAATGAACTGCACGTGCCGGTGAGCGATCCGGCGCACCCGACCCCGACTTTCCTCACCCTACTTTCCGCAGATACGGATCACAGCTTCTGGGTACCTCGTCTTGCGGGTAAGACGGACCTTATACCCAACCATCCAAATAGTATGTGGATCGACCCGCACGAAACCGGGATTTACCTGGGCCAATGTGCGCAATACTGCGGAACGCAGCACGGGAAAATGCTCCTGCGCGTGTATGTCCAAACGCGGGATGAGTTCGACCGCTGGATTCAAGGACAGAGTCAATCGGCACGCGTGAGTGATGCCGTATCTCAAGGACGAGTGGTCTTTGAAACGAGTCCCTGCCTGGACTGCCACACCGTGACAGGAATAGCCGGGAATGGACGCTTTGGCCCGAATCTGACGCACCTTATGAGCCGGAATACAATCGCGTCCGGGGCCGTGCCGAACACTCCCGAGAATTTGTTCATGTGGATTCGCGATCCCAGCTCCTTCAAACCTGGCTGCAAAATGCCCGCTCTGCAGTTAAGCGATAAGCAGATAGGAGCAGTGGCGGCATACCTCGAGACTCTTCGCTGAGGACACTTGCTATGTCGACTGAATCAATCGCGAGGCCCAAGACTGCCGCTGTTCCTCGCGTCCCGCTTTACATTTTCGGATGGCTGACCACTGTCGATCATAAACGGCTGGGCCTGTTGTACATCCTGTTTGCCCTGGTTTTGCTGGTCGTGGGCGGAAGCGAAGCGACCATCATGCGAATCCAGCTCATTCGGCCACAGAACGACTTCGTCTCGGCGCAGATCTTCAACAGAATGTTTACGATGCATGGAACCACGATGATTTTCTTCGTGGCCATGCCACTCGTTTTCGGATTCGCAAATTACCTGGCTCCATTGATGATCGGCGCCCGCGACATGGCTTTCCCTCGTCTGAACGCATTCAGCTTCTGGATGATGGCCTTTGGCGCACTGATTCTTTACTCTAGCTTTCTTGGCGGAGACGGATTTCGCGCGGCGGGAAATGCTCCCGACGTGGGGTGGTTCGCTTACGCGCCGTTGACTTCGCCGACATTTTCGCCCGGGCACAGCACGGATTTCTGGACGCTGGGCCTGCTAGTTTCCGGATTCGGCAGCATCGGAACGGCTATCAATATCGTGACCACTATTCTGTGCATGCGGTGCCCAGGGATGTCGCTCGGAAGAATGCCGCTGTTCGCTTGGCTAAACCTGGTGATGGCAGGTCTGGTGGTCATGGCAATGAGCCCGCTGACGGCGGCGCAGCTGATGTTGTTAATCGATCGTTACCTGGACGGTCACTTCTTTGACACACTGGCTGGCGGCTCGGCAGTCCTTTGGATGCATTTCTTCTGGATCTTCGGCCACCCGGAAGTGTATGTTCTAGTCATCCCCGCTTTTGCGATCGCTTCCGAAATCATTCCCGTCTTCTCCAGGAAGGCGATATTCGGATATCCGGTCATGGTGGCGGCGACCATCGCCATTGGATTCATCAGCATGAGCGTATGGGCCCACCATATGTTCGCGGTCGGCCTGAATTCAAACGCAAACACCTTTTTTGTGTTGACGACGATGGCGATCGCGGTGCCCACCGGCATTAAGATCTTCAACTGGCTCGCGACGATGTGGGGAGGAAAGATCCGATTCAAAACTCCAATGCTCTTCTGCGTTGCGTTTCTCTTTCAATTCTTGGTTGCTGGGCTGACCGGGATCATGTTGGGGTCCGCGCCTTTCGATTGGCAGCTTACTGGTTCGTACTTCGTGGTTGCGCACTTCCACTACGTGATTGTCGGCGGCATTCTTTTTTGTCTTTTTGGCGCCTTCTATTACTGGTTTCCAAAAATGTCCGGGAAAATGTACAACGAGAAACTCGGCAAGCTACACTTTTGGCTTTTCGTTATCGGATTTCATTTGACATTCGATTTTATGCACGTCCCGGGTCTTCTAGGAATGCCTCGCCGAATTTATACCTATGAGCCCGGACGGGGCTGGGAGACATGGAATCTCATCGTGACGATTGGCGTGTTCTTTCAGGCGTGTTCGATATTGGTTTTCGCCGGGAACCTGATGTGGTCCTACCTCAAAGGTAAAGCGGCCGAAAACGATCCCTGGGATGCATGGACGCTCGAATGGTCTACCTCTTCACCACCACCCGCATACAACTTCGCGGCAATCCCCGTGATCAAGAGCCGCCGCCCGTTGTGGGACCTCAAGCATCCAAACGATCCGGACTGGAAGTACGAACCTTCGGAACCATTCACAGACGTGCAAACCGGGCGCGACCCCATCGTAGGGCTGCCTGCGCCCACGTTATGTCCGATTGTCTTAGCTTTTGGACTCGCACTGCTCTTCGCCGGATTGGTCACCACTGAAACCGTTAGCATCCTTGGTGCGATATTAGCGCTCTGCGGGAGCGTCGGCTGGTTTCGCGAGGTTCTACCCCGTGAGAAGCAGGAATTGGTCCCGACGGTTGAGACAGTTACTCCCGCTGGCGCGAGGCGTCCGGAAGTGACTCAGCTTCAGCGGGAGACCGGCCATCGGAATCGTGCGCGACTGCCGCTTGAGATCTACCCAGTTTCCTCGGGGATTAGAGGTGGCTTGGCGGCGGGAGCCATCATGGCAGTTCTCGCCATGACTTGGGGAATTCTAAGCCATAAGGGAGTTTGGTATCCTGTCAACCTTTTGGCCGCTGGATTTTTCCCTGAAAGAAACACCACAGCTCAAATCGCGGCCTTTCATTGGGACGCTTTCCTAATCGGCGCCGCGATTTACACGCTTGCCACGGCTTTGATCGGGCTTTTGTATGGCGCCATTCTTCCCATGTTTCCGCGGCACCCGGTTTTCCTAGGTGGCGTAGTCGCACCGATATTTGCATCGAGTCTCGCTCACGGCATTTTGGGCACCGTAAACCCGCTGTTGAACGAGAGAATTGACTGGCTTTGGTTTATCGTTTGTCAGATAGTGGGCGGTACCGTGGCCGGAATCGTGGTTTCGCGGACCGAGCGGATTCGTACCTGGCAGCATCTTCCATTCCTCGACAGAGCCGGATTTGAAGTGGGTGGAACGGTGGATGAAACCGGAGGTCGCGATGGTTGAAGGGCCGGTTTTTCAGCATCGCAGAGTCGTACTAAGTTGGCTGACGGTGCTGTCCTTCACTGCGTTGCCGGGCTGTACACAGCAGTCTTCACGCATCCTCGCGGCCGCCGCGCATCGGGGCGATGTTCGGCATGGCGAGTATCTCACGACAGTCTTCTGTTGCCGGGAGTGCCACACGGTTCGCCAAGCCGATGGCGTGCACCTCGACAGTACGTTGCTGTTTACCGGTGGTGTCCCTTTCGGAGGGACGTGGGGATTGGTTCACGCGGCAAACGTTACTATCGCCAGCCAGTACCCGGCACAGGTGATTGAGGGCATCGTCCGCGGACGCTTGGCGTTCAAGTTCCAGATGCCAACCGATCTGTACAACGGGATGGCGGCCGATGATATGCAGGACATCATCGCTTATCTAAAAACGCTTCGGCCGATTCGCCGACCCTTGCCGGACAACCACCTTGGGGCGGGGTTCGTTCTCCCCGCTCCGAACCCGCCGGTGCCCATTCCGGAGCATGCGCCGAAACCCGGAACACTTGAGCGGAGCAGGTATTTGGCGCGCGTGTTCGTCTGCCAGGATTGTCACTCACCGCGAGCACCCGGTGGCGGTTATGACCAGGAACACTTTTTTGGGGGAGGAGGATTCACCTGGCGGTTTGCCGACGGTCGCCTGCTGATTCCGCCGAACCTGACGCCCGACCGCGAGACGGGTCTGGGCGCCTGGTCTGATACGGAGATCATTCGGGCAATTCGCACGGGAGTTGCCCGCGACGGCCACCAACTCGATCCTGGGATGCCGTACCTGGTGGCATTCCATGACATGACGGACCAGGACGCTGCGGACATTGTGCGCTTCTTGCGCTCGCTCCGGCCGGTGCAGAATAGCTGGCCAAACAATCCACGCTACAGCGCCTCAGATCTGCCAGTCGACTGCTGCTTTGCGCCGCCGCCCAATCCAGCGTGGGTTCGCACCACAACCAGCGAAGGCAACCGATGAAGACTACATCCGCGCGATTAATGGAGAAACTATGACAAATGCGACATCGGCGCTGGTTCAACAGCCGAACGCGAATTGGGAACTTCCTGGACGCGACCGTGTCGGGATGTTCGGTCTGATCGCGTCCGAATCGGCGATCTTCACGATCTTCGTCGTAGCGTATCTCTTCTACCTGGGCAAGAGTCTGACCGGACCTGTGCCGAAGGACGTTCTTCACCCGCCGTTCTTCTACACAATTTGTTTGCTTTCGAGCAGCCTAACGATCTATGTTGCCGGCAAAAGCCTTCGACGGGGGAGCAATAGAAGTTTCGCAATCTGGTGGTTGGCGACGATCGCGCTGGGCGGCGCCTTTCTCTATGGCACAGCGAGCGACTGGCGTCGTTTGATCTATGAGAACGGATTGACAGTCAGTACGAACCTGTTCGGTACAACTTACTATTCACTGGTCGGGCTGCATGGATTCCATGTGATTGTGGGTTTGAGCTTCCTGTCGGTAGTTATGGTTTTCACATTTTTGGGCGCCATGAAGGGACAGTACATCGGGCGTGTTGGTGTGTTGTCTCTTTATTGGCACTTTGTAGATGCCGTGTGGATCGTCGTTTTCACCGTCGTTTACGTGATTGGGCGATGAGTGGGGAATCGGATCCCGTCGATAGTCCTCACGGATGTCACCTCAAATGCATGGGGGTTTGCACTCATGGTCCCTTCCAAACGCACTTGCTCTTATCATCCTGGCGTTCGTCTATTCGCGAGGCTGGAATCGCTTTCGGAGGGATCTTCGGAACAGGCTAACAATTTGGCGCTTTGCTGCGTTCATGAGCGGAGTGCTGTCACTGTCAGCCGTTTTCGCGTCTCCTCTCGCGCATCTGGATCAACAGTCGCTCACTGCCCATATGGTGCAGCATCTTATTTTAATGACGGTAGCGGTTCCATTGATCCTGTTGGGAGAGCCAGCCATCACGCTGCTGCACAGCCTGCGGCGGTGCTTTGGTTCTAATGCTCCAGGTCTGCTTCTGCCGCGCGCACCGGTCCACGGAATTGAGCGGATTCTGGCCCATCCAGTCTTTTGCTGGCTTGCGGGCACAGTCTGCGTGATTTTATGGCATGTTCCCGCCGCCTTCAATCTGGGCATGAGATCGGAGTGGTGGCATGAATTCGAGCACGCAACCTTCTTGGCTGCCGGACTTCTGTTCTGGTGGCCGGTGGTTCAGCCCTGGCCGACTGTCGCTAGATGGCCTCGGTGGTGCATTCCTCTGTATCTCTTCTTCGCCACCTTGCCGTGCGACGCGCTCTCTGCATTTCTCACATTTTGTGACCACGTTGTTTACCCGACGTACGTGTCCACCCTTCTACCATTCGATACCTCAGCCCTCCGAGACCAGGAATTTGCCGGCGCCTTGATGTGGGTTTGGGTAACTTTCGTCTGTCTGATTCCAGCCGTTGCTATTACAATCCGGAGTCTGTCGCCGCGACCGCATTCTATGGAGCCTAAGATCGTCGGACCCATGACCATCGAAGGGTCGAGGCCAATCCACAGTCTTACGGGTGCGCGGTCTTCCCTTGTCCGGTCCTCAGCCTCAGATAGCAGCCCAACTATGGCTAACCTCCAGGAATCGCTGACATGCAGGCCAGATCACTTTGACTTTCAACTCTGATCGTTGGGCTTCCTGAGCGCTGGGATTTGGGCTCCTGTTTAAGGCGCTTCGCCTGGAAGTCTACGTGCACTCAAATCTGATGGACGCGTTCCGTAATTCAGCGGCGAGGAGCCCTAGCGCTGCTGAACTCATTGGCTAACCTAGGTTATACCTGCAAAGATGAGTTGTTCGTATGATGTTCAATGCCACTTTATCTGTGAAACTAGCCGATTAAGTAGCATTATTTGCGCTGTCTCCACCCGTAACATCGTAGGTTGCGCCTGAAACCATTCGCGCGGCGTTGGAAGCGAGAAACACCACTGCCGGCGCTACGTCCTGGGGATCGATCCACGGCACGCCCAGCGGAGATTTCGCCTTTAGAGTCTTCTTCGCCTCCTCCTCATCCTTGCGGATGTCGCCAGTGGGAGTCTTACTCGCAACCTCAAGCGCCTGCGCGTAGCGCTCTTCGTGCCGGGTTAGTGGCGTGTCGATCAGCCCCGGTACCACAGCATTCACAGTAATTCCGTATTTGCCGAGTTCCAGCGCGGCCGATTTCATCAGCCCGATAATGCCCCATTTCGACGCAGAGTAGGCCGCGCCAAACATCGTCCCGTGGCGCCCTTGTGTCGATGTCGTGACAATGATGCGACCGCCGCCGCGCCTAACCATCGCGGGCGCAACTGCGCGGATTGCATTCGCCGTGCCCGTCAGGTTCACGTCGATCTGGATGTGCCAATCCGAGTCCTCCATCTCAAGCAGCGGCTTAAATGCCTGTATTCCGGCATTGGCGAAAAGGACGTCGATGCCGCCGAACTCGCGCTCGATCTCCGCCACCGCTTCGCGCAGAGCAATCAGGTCGCGTTGATCCAGTACGAAATTCCGCCAACGGCGGCCTATCGCCTCGACCAGCCTGCCCGTCTCTTCGAGATCCTCCCGCGTTGCCGGCATCACACCGGACCGCTGATCCACTGTCGCGCAAATATCAATGCCGGCAACCTGCGCTCCGCTCCCCGCGAGCGCCGCAGCCGTCGCACGGCCGATCCCGCGCGCAGCGCCCGTGACCACCGCCACCTTTCCGTCAAGAACATGAGCCCAACCAGAAACTTGCTGTTCCATTTGTTTCCTATCTGCCAACCGAGATTTGTGTTGCTCGGCGTCTGACCCGGTACTAGAAGACAAAACACAATTGCCCAGATCATCGCCATAACAGCTTTCCAAGAATAGGGCGACTGAGTGCATGAAATCTGTGTCCACGTATTTGCCATCGTATTTTCTCCTGCTGCAGCCGCCGTTCAACCGGGACGGCAACAATAACACCTAGCGGCAACTACCGTTGTTCGCGTTCGGGATTGCGACGAATGTAATGCTTGCCGGCGCAAGCGTAAGCGGTCCCGGACCTATCGGCATCCCCGATAACTGCGGGATGGTATCGTCGGCTCCCAACGTGAGTTCGGTGCCGTTCAGTTGGACGTGCGTGTCTTCCAGGTTCTCAACAGATGGCACGGACAGCGTGTAGCGCTCTGCCGCGGTAGCCAGGCTAAGTGACTGCGAGACGGTGCGGTCGGTGTTGATCGCCAAAAGAGCAACGCCGCCAGGCTGTCCACGCAGGCAGTGGGCGTATAGATGCAGGGTCGGCGCGGGCGAAGGACCGGCGTCGAGTACCGTCGTGCCCATGAATTTTCGCCACAACAAAGATGCCCAGTAATTGGGCCGCGGGGCTAGGGTATTCTCGTCGAGCAAGCCATAGTCGCTGGATGCAAGCGTGTTGTGCACAATCACCTTCACGCCACGTTTCGCCAGACGCCCATGCTGATCGAGATACCGGAAGCTATCGAGAAAAGTAGAGGCCCATGGATTGCCGCCGCAGGCGGCGTCGGCTGTTTCGGTGATCCAAAGCGGTTTGCCCGGCTCGAATTTATCGCGCAGACTCGCATAATACGTGTCGATCGTGTCAATGCGGTTGAGCCATTCCTCAGAAAGCGCCGCTGCAGCCGTTGTCTGCGAGGATGGGCCCATACTCGCACAGCGTTTCGAAACGGCTGCGTACAGGTGGTACGAGAAGACGTCGAAAACCGGGCCCGTGGCTTTGAGCAGATCCTCGGAGTGGAGCATGCCCCCGCCCGGCGCCGTGTCCAACACGCCCCCTTCTCCAACGGAACCGGGGCCAAGGAACGTCAACTCGGAAGCGGCACGCTTTATAAAGGGAGCGAAGACGGCGATGTCGCGACCGTACGCTGCGGCATCATAGCCTTTTGGTGCACCGCCCATGGCGGCATAAGTCGGTTCATTCATGAACTCGGCCGCGCCAATGCTGCCGCCGATCGACTTTGTGTAAGCGAGAAGCTGAGTTGCCTGATCGGGGGTCCACACGCCAGCAGAGTTACGGGTCCCAGGACTTGTAGCGAATGATGTGACGATTTTTGCATCGACAGCGTGAGAGAAATCGACGACGCCCTTCCACTGCTGCCCGGTCAAGACTCCATTGAAACCTTTGGGTGGAGTTGCCGGAGCCGGAGTATCCGAGTCTTGAAAGTAGGTAGTGTTTGCCCATGTCCCGCTAACGCGGACGTAAGCAGGCCCCAGAGCTGCTGCGAGCCTGCGTAAACGTGGTTTGGTCAGATCGATCGGTGGCCGATACTGATACACCTTCGGATCCATGCCTGCCGGATTCGAGCCGGGCTGCTTAGCAGACGGCTGCGATTTCTTGAGGAGAGCATTCACATCCTTGTATGGTTTCCAGAATCTCCCACCGATGACTTCCACCATCTCGACGTTGTATGACTGGAAGCGCTCATCGACTGTTCCGATGCGAGGCATATTCGCGGGAGTGATCATGGCCGGTACACCATTGTGCGAACGGGCTGAATACGCCATCCCGCCTAATAGGACCAAACTTCCGCTCACACCAAGTCCAAAATATTTACTGTTGCTCATGCCCAACTCGTTCTACCCTCTCATCTACAGCGCTGGTCTGTACTCAACACAGAAGCTTTTCTTGTAGCAGCCCTCATTCGCCACCCATAATCTCCTCAATAAGCGCATTTGTCATCACGCCGGAACCAACCAGTTCCACACCGTCCCGGTACATCTCAACAAGGATCTCTTTACCGATAGAATCAATGTTCATCATGTCAGTCAGGTCCACTGTTCGGTATTCGGATTTTGGCCGGGACGCGCAGACCTGTTGCCAACGCTTCTTCAGCTCTTCCGCTAAAGGTTGGGTCAGCGAACCTTCCACTCCGAATCGTGTAAATCCCTGGCCCTGGTCCACAGTGACTCGAAGCATTTCGAAAACGTGGTCTTTCTCAAATGGTTGACATTCGCACGGTTCGGCATGACGGCTGGAGGATAACGTACTGGAATAATTCTTGAATAATCCTTTGACGGAGCACCTCACGGTCTTCTATGTTTCGATTTGTAAGCACGCAAAACTCAGCGGCTGCGCCAACGGCTCAGCAAGGCTGCGCGAAGCCGCTGTGCGCAGCTCGCTGCCTCACTTATTGCACCGGGCCCTATCTGTTCACACGTATGGACTTGAGGGCCCCAGTAAACGCAACGTTAACTTGCCGCTGCCTGCTGCTTCGCACTGAGAGTATGTGTCTCGACCTCGTCAGCCTGCGTCGTTTGGATGATGTCACGTGCTTTGACCACATCCGCCGCTGTCCCATGGGCGACAAGTAAGAATTTGTCTGCCTTCAGAGCTGTTTCGTATCGAATTATGCTGTCTTTCGGCATGCCAACACTGAACAGGGCCGCACCGAGCGCGCTTAAACCGCCGACCACAACCGCGCCTTCCAGCGCCGCCACGATCCAGGCCACAATCGGACCTGCTGCAGCAATAAAGCCCAGTCCCGGTACAGCGAGGAATGCTGATCCCAGTAACAGTCCCCACATGCCGCCCCAGAACGCGCCCCACTTGCCCCAGAGCTTCATCCGATCTCCCGTGTTGTAATACCCGACGACCTGCTCTTCCGTGTGGTAGTCGCGCCCCACAACAGACAGCTTTTTCATGTCAAACCCCGCCTTTTGCAGCTCCTTTACGGCGGCTTCGGCACCGCCGTGATCTTTATAAACTGCCACAACTACGTTTTTATCGGTCTTCTCCGGCATAGCTCTTTCTCCTTTGCTGTTTCTGATTCGATGGCGTCAGCCCGGGGCCGGAAGCGGTCGCGTCGGTCACGCTCAATCGTATGTGTTTCAGCCAGTCGCAAATGTCCGCGCCGTCCCTCCGGCCATGTTGTCCGAACCCGCCAAACGCGTATCGTCTGACGTGGGCTGCCATTATGAAGTTCAACGCAGTCCCGCCACTCAGCAGTCCAGGCAATCTTCTGGCCAGATGACAGCGGATGAAGCTGCCGAACTGATGGGCTGACCCGTTTCATTGCCTGCGGCAGTGCCATCGTAGATCCCTGAGGATGATTCACCGCGAGATTCAGATCTCGTCAGTTCATGTTGCCCGAAGGTGACCGTTAGCCGGTCAGAGTGGCGATATTTCAGCAGCGGTGCCGATATTGCAGCAACAAATCGGAAGTTGGCGACCCTATTCCACAGAAGAAGAAATGGCCAGCGGTCGCCAATCTAAGGCAATGCTCATACAAACTCAATATGAAATTTCTTGTTGGTCGGCGCGATCAGTCTGCCCTCGGCCCCCTTCATGGGACCGCGCATCGTGCCAGTAAAATCCGCAACGGTGCATGTCCAGTCGCCCTGAGCAATTTCAACCTTATAGGGATGATTGATCAGATGGTTGTCGGGAAATGTCTTGAAAAACTCGACCGACTCCGCCTTGTGATTTTGGTGTGTCCCCGCGTAGGCTCCGCCTGGCCGGGCCAAAATACAACAGTGTCTGTGGTATGCCGTTTTTCAAACGTCTCCCAGTCTTGTCGCGTTCCATGCGTCATCGAGTGTCCGCATCAGCTCTATATTGCTCAACCCCTTCGTCTCTGCCATTTGATCCTCCAATTGCGTCGCCGGTCACGCTCGCTTTAGGGTATGACAAGCAGTTCTCGCTTTATTTGCTTGGGAACGCATTGGCAGCCATTACCGGCCGCTGTCATACCTCGTCCGCGGATGCTGCACAACTATACTCAGGCTCTCATCGGGACGCAAGCCAGCCAGACGAACTCCATGGTCCTACATGTGATGGCGCTACACGTGGCCATAATCAGTTCACTTCGCCCCATAGTGCTCTGGCAGGTTTGTCGAGGTGCCACACCCGTGAATTGGCAGACACGCCAATCGCGCGGTTGGCCTAAAGGCTAACCCGCACCCTTTTGGGTGTTAACACGCTCAGATAAATGTGGCATACAATCGACGCGAAGACCCAAGGAGGTTCAAATGAGCATCGCCAGAGCCACATCGGCAGACACGACCTCGTTCGGTATTCACCCACCCACTTTTCGAATGCCGGCAACAGCGAGAATCGGGCGCGTGCGACTGGCGGTCTCACAACTCGCAAGATCCGTGCAGTTCTACTCGGAGGTGATAGGGCTAGCCGTGCTGGAGCGGGAGGGCAACCTCGTTAAGCTCGGAGCTCAAGATTCCCGGCGCGTTCTTCTAGAGCTGGAGGAACTGCCCGGCGTTCACCCTATTGGTCACAGAACCCGCTTGGGGCTTTACCATACGGCGTTTCTATTACCCAGCCGCTCCGCCCTCAGCAGCTTTGTGCAACATCTACGCCAAGATGGAATTGAGTTCGGTGCGGCTGACCATCTTTACAGCGAAGCGATCTACCTTGTTGACCCTGATGGGCTCAGCGTCGAAGTGTATGCCGACCGACCGCGCTCTGAATGGCTCGTGGAGAATGGGGAACTTCTAACCGGCGTAGATCCCGTTCGTTTTGAAATGCTTCCTTTAGTCGCTGCTGATAGTTGGCGGGGTGCTCCTGCTGGAACGATCATGGGACATGTGCATTTCTACGTGGGCGATCTCGAACAGGCCAAGACCTTTTACCATTCCGGACTTGGGCTCGACATCACCACGTGGCGCTACCCTGGTGCGCTGTTTACGTCAGCTGGAGGGTACCACCACCATGTTGGCCTGAACGTTTGGGTGGCCAACTCGCCCTGTGCCTCAACCACAGATTCTCGTCTGTTATTTTGGGAGATTCTTTTTCTAGACAGCGGCGAGGTTCGGCACGCCGCCGAAAGCCTAGTGAAGGCAGGTTATCCGCCTCTTCAAGAAGGGAATGGAATGCACTTCAAAGATCCATGGGGTATAACAGTCGCCCTTAGGATCGAAGGTTCCAATGATTGTTGAATTGGTCGTATCGTCCTGCCCTGTAGCTTTTGCAAACGACATGCACCTGAAATTGAACCTGCCGCAATCGGAATGTGAACTCCCGTCGATTCTGAATGGCTCCCGGCTTTTGAAGTGTTATAAGGACACCATCATCTGCTCCCTCCAGGTCACGATGCCGGCGCCGACCTGGCTGCCGGTCTGGAATTGGTACACACCTCTGCCATCGCCGGCGGACGGTGAATTTCAGCAGGGGCGATATCCCAGCAACAGGCCGAAGCTCCCGAAACGTGAGCACCTGAAGTCATGACGGAGAGAAATGGTTACAGTTTTTCCCCAAACGTCCGGAGGCAATTTGACTGCCACAAAATCCACCTCACCCTCGTGGGATTGGTTCCGCCTCGCTATCCTCATCAGCGCTGCCCTGCTTTCATTACTCAGCTCCTTTCACTCTTCAGTTTTGGTTCAATCGTTCTTCGGCGAGATAATGAGTGACACGAGGCGGTTCTGGTCCCTTGTGCAAAGCCCAGATTCGCTCTTGAACACGCAAATCGGAAACAGTGAACCGTTCGTGCTGTCGCAGGTGCTCAAGCCAAGACTCGACTAAGAACTCTTCCAGATATCTTCCTGGACCTGCTGGATCAATGAACAGGCCCCATTGGAGTGCACCGTCGCGCCGACGTATGTCCTCCATCTTGCGCATCTCAGATGCGAATTCGTCAACGTCACTTGGATCGACCTCATATTCCACAGCAACGAGAACTGGAGTAGCATCCGATGACGGATCCGGTGAGATCTCGGGCGCTGGCCAGCGGCCAGCAGGCGTCATGTTCAAGGCTACTCCGGGTCTTAGCGAATAGCGGAATGCGGGCACTAAAGAGAGGAACAACCCCGCACTGGCGCAAATCAGCGCCCAGCGGACGCCTACCTTTGTGGCTAATGCACCCCAACCAAAGCTCCCCAAAGCCATGCCGCCCTGAAACACGAGCAGGTACACGGCAAGACACCGCGCCTGAACCCAAGCTGGCACGACCAATCGTGTCGCAACGTTAAGACTGGAAATGAGAACAATCCATGCCACGCCGCCAGCGAGCATGATCAGAACGAGCAGGGCAAAGTTTGCGGAAAGGACGGATGTGAGGGTAACGCCACCGAAGAGAACCGTGGCACATCCGACAAGAGCGTCGAGCGAAGCCCAACGTTTCAAGAGTGGAAGACTAGCGGCGCCTATCAGGGCACCCGCACCTAACGCACCGAGCAAGATTCCGTATGCGGACGGACCTCGCCCCAACTCACGAACTAATACCGGTAGAAGCGCCCACAATGCGCTTCCGGAGAGGACGAAGGCGCCCGTACGAATGAGTACAGCTTGTAGCTCAGGCGCGTACGCGACATATCGCAGGCCGGCCCGCATGGCCCCGGTGAAACGCTCTGCTGGAAGTACAGATTTTCTGGGAGCCTCGCGCCACCGGTAGAGGACCACAATGACTCCAGTAAACGAGAGCGCGTTCAGCAGGAAGTTCACGCCGGCTCCGGCTCTCGCGAGAACGAACCCCGCTATACCTGGACCCACGGCGCGCGTCAGGTTATATCCCGCACTATTGAGCGATACGGCCGCGGCTAGCTCTGAGCGCGGAACCAATTCCGCAACAACGGCCTGAAAAGCGGGGCCTTCCAGCGCCTCTCCCAGGCCAATCGCGAATGTAAGCGCAAGCAGAGTGCCGGGTGACGTCCGTCCTACAAACGTGAAATAGCTGAGCACCGAGACTGCTGTCAATGCCCAAATATTGCTGACGAGCAGAAGGCGGCGTCGCTCGATGATATCCGCCAGCGCACCGGCGGGCACAGCAAGCAAAAACATTGGCAGGGTTGCGGCAGCTTGCACCATCGCTATCAGTACTGGCGATGAAGTGAGAGACGTCATGAGCCATGCAGCGCCCATATCCTGCATCCAACCACCCATGTTGGATATTAAAGTGGCAAGCCAAAGGGCTCGGAACGCCGGCCAGCAGAACGGACTCCATGGAGACGTCCCTCGGGCCTGCTCCGTCGTCCGCGAATGCTGCGCGTTATCTGCCAATAGCGACGCCCTGCAACGGCGCTCCATTTTGAAGCGGCCTTTTGCACTGATAATTGTAGTTCTGAGCTTCCATCAGACGAAGAGCCTTGTGGGCGCCACCGATCGCGATGGTGAACCTCCTTTCCGCTTTCGGGCACCGAGGAAACAAGCCTAAATCCACGTTGAGGTTCAGGCGAGTGTAGGAAAACCTGGAGTCTCCTCCTAGAAAACCGCTTAGACTGGAGGCTTGCGTGCAGTAAATGTCGGGTTCCGGTGACGGCCGGGCATTTCCCTTTCGCCAACAAACTTTTCTGTAGAGGAGATGGTATGAAGAAATCGAACGCAACAATGGAAGATCTCGAGCGCCGACAAGAGGGCGCCCTGATCACTCCCACGGACCTGAAAGCGGCGGCAACGAAAGATATAGCGGGAACAATGAATGCGATCCTAGCGGACGTGTTCGCGCTTTATCTGAAGACCAAGAACTTCCACTGGCACATGAGCGGGCCGCATTTCCGCGACTACCACTTACTGCTCGACGAACAAGGCGACCAGCTCTTCACCATGACTGACCCCATCGCGGAGCGCATCCGAAAGATAGGGGGAACCACCCTCAGATCTATCGGCCATATCGCCCGGACGCAACGCGTATCGGACAATGATGCCGAATACGTAGAGCCGGAGGACATGCTTTCGGAACTGGGCGAAGACAGCAAAACGCTTGCAGCGCGCTTGCGCGAGGCCCACGGCGTATGCGAAGAGCACAACGACATCGCTACTGCCAGCCTCATCGAGACATGGATTGACGAAACCGAGCGACGTACCTGGTTCCTGTTCGAGGCAAGCCGTCACGGAGATTCCACCGGACACTAGCACAAAGTCGGGAAATGGGAACGACCTGCCAGGCCGAAGTATGGAGACGATCTTGAACATAGAGGAATACAAGCAGCGCCTACAGGAGGAAGAACAGCAGCTCTTAAAAGGCATTGATCGCGCCGATGCAAACGCACGCAACCTGAGCGAAGGTTCTTCTGTTCGTGATTGGAGTGACGCGAGCGTCAGAGACGAGGAAAAAGACGAACAATTCCAGACTGCAGATATCGATTTGACTACGCTCAAGCAAGTAAGAGACGCACTGAAGCGCATCGAGGAAGGCACATTCGGCAAGTGTCTGGTCGACGGCGGCCCGATCGAAGAGAAGAGGCTGGAGGCGGTGCCATGGGTTCCCTATTGCGTGAAACATGAACAGCTCCTTGAAAAGGAGAACCCGCACCAATTCCCTACGTTATGAAGTCCGCGGGACTGATTTGGGACGGAAACGAGTCGAATGACCGACCAATCACAAGGGGCCAAAAACCTCCCCAGCGTAAAAATCATTGGAAGAGCGGGATCAGCTACTGCTTATAAGATTCGGGACTATCTGCAGCGCAGCGACGTTCCCTTCGAATGGATCGAAGTGGCAAGCGATCAGCAGGCCCGCACACAAGCCGGTGTCGATAATCTGAGGGACCCACGCCTTCCCGTCTGCATCTTCTCTGATGGAATCCGCATGGAGTGTCCAACCGTGCGGCAGATCACCGAGAAGCTTGGCTGGTTCCGCGACCCTTCCCTCTCTCAATATGACTTGGCTATTTATGGAGCGGGCCCGGCGGGACTTAGTGCTGCCGTGTATGGAGCTTCTGAGGGCCTGAAGACGGTCGTGATCGAACGGTCGGCCGTCGGTGGACAAGCAGGTACAACATCCAGGATCGAAAATTATCTCGGCTTCCCTACGGGAATCAGTGGGGCCGACCTGGCGGAGCGTGCCCGCGAGCAGGCGTGCCGTTTTGGGGCAGAGTTCCTGTTGTTGCGTGAAGGCGTGCGCGGAGAATTTCTTCCAGGCAAGGCGGTTGGCTATCTTGCCGATGGCACAAAGATCATCGCTCGATCTTCCATCTGCGCGACCGGAGTTCAATACAGGCGGCTCAATCTGCCAAATGAACAGAAGTTCCTGGGGGCTGGAGTGTATTACGGGGCGGGAGTCAGCGAGGCATCCTTGTGTGGAAATGATGATGTAGCCATCGTAGGCGGCGGAAACTCCGCAGGCCAGGCGGCAATGAACTTCTCCCGCTTCGCGAGAACAGTGATGGTAATCATCCGAGAGGATGCGCTAAAAAGTACCCTCTCTCACTACCTCATCGACCGAATCGATGCAGCCAAAAATATTACGGTGCTGTGCAATACGGAAGTAACCCAGTTGCACGGCGACCAAATGCTGCAATCTCTCACGCTCACAAACAACAAGACGGGAGAGACCCGGAATTTGCCGACCAAAGGACTGTTCATATGCATCGGCGGCGTCCCGCAAACGGACTGGGCAAAGCAGGCAGGAATAATTCGCGATGAAGGCGGATATCTCGTAACCGGCCCGGACATGTTGAAAGGTGGTCAGTTTCCTGCGTCATGGCCGCTTGAGCGCTCTCCCTACTATCTCGAAACGAATATACCCGGCGTGTTTGCGGCGGGTGATGTGCGTCATGGCGCTGTGAAGCGTTGTGCATCGGCTGTCGGCGAAGGCGCAATGGCCGTGACCTTCGTGCATCGGTATCTCGCGGAGAGCTGAACTTTTTGCGATAAGTGTTTGATCCTGCACGTCGTACGGTGCCGTCGTACATTCGATCAAGAAACCAAAGCGAGGAATCTAAATACTATGAAAGCGATCCAAATGCATGGATACGGGGGCGTCGACCAACTGCGGTACGAAGACGTCCCAACTCCGAAGCCTGGACCCGATGAGGTCCTGGTGAAAGTCGCCGTGACAAGTGTGAACCCTATCGACTGGAAGATACGAAGGGGCGATTTGAAAAATGCAATGCCACTGCAGCTTCCCGTCATTCTCGGTCGTGATGTCGCTGGTGAAGTTGCTGAACTCGGGGCAAACGTCTCGAAATGGAAACGCGGGCAGAAGGTGATGGGATTGGTGAACCGAAGCTACGCCGAGTTCTTGATCGCCAAAAGCGACGTCCTTACCTTGATACCGGAGGGGCTCGAGATGGAACAGGCAGGGGTTCTCCCCTTGGTCACCACGACGGGCGCACAGTTGATTGAGCATGTTCGACCAAACCGCGGCGATACTGTGTTAGTAACCGGTGCACTTGGAAGCGTAGGCCGTACCGCCGTCTACGTAGCGAAGCAGGAGGGGGCGCGTGTTATTGCAGGAGTTCTCGCGCGACAGAAGAAACGGGCCGAGGACTTGGGCGTCGACCGGATTGTTGCGATCGATAATGATCAGGAAATCGAGTCGCTGCCAGAGTTGGACGCGATTGCGGACACAGTGAATCATGACGTGATTGGGAAATTAATTCCCAAGCTTAAGCGCGGCGGCGTGCTCGGTTCTGTGCTGGGAAAACCGAAGGCGGCAGAAGGGAAAGAGATCCGCGTCGAGGCCTTCATGTCTCATCCAGATGCCACACGTTTGCGGCAGTTGGCCGAAGCTGTCCGGGACCAGGCGTTCAGCATCCCCATCGCCCGAAAATTCAAGCTCAGCGAAGCGCGCGAGGCGCAAACGTTATCGGAAGAGGGCGGCGTCGAAGGAAAAATCGCACTGGTGCCTTAAGCATGTACGCATACCAGCAGCCTACTGGGATCCATGCTGATGTTGCGTCGCATCGCTTAAGGAACCCGTTTCCAAGCAGTTCCAGAACTCTTCTAATCTCTTGCGAGATAGAATCACGCCGTAGACCTCTTGACCAAGTGTTTTGTCGTCATGGCCGCCGCGCGCATATTGCTGAAGGATCCAGAGGGAAAGAAAGTACCCTTCTGCGATCTTGAACAGGTTCTGCTAGCGACTACGCTGGCCCCCTGGGCAGACCTTCTCAAAATTGAACACCACCTTGTAGGGCCCGGTGAGATTGCGGCTAGCGCTCCCGAAGACTTTCTCATTGTCCAACGTATGAACTCGCCAGACGAGATCGAATACCGTGTGGGCGGTGAGAGCTGGAAGAAGAGGATCATCCGTCCTGGAGAGCTCGATTTGATCCCCGCCGGAACAGAACATTCTGTGCGTTGGGGAAAGCCGGCTGAGGTGGTCGTGCTGTCTCTCAATGCGGCATTCGTTACGGATGTCGCCGCCAAATGCGCCGGGACGCATCATCTTGAGCTTAGATATGCCCTAGGGCTCAAGGATGTCCAGCTAGAACATATTGTTTCTGCACTACATAGTGAGCTGTTACAAGGCTGTCCCAGTGGGCGGCTGTTTGGCGAATCCCTCGCAACTGCTCTGGTCCTTCGCATTGCCAGAAGGGACTCGGGTCCCGCCGCCGAAGTACGAAAACATGCAGGAGGACTTTCGCCCGCACGCCTTCGGCGGGTAGTCGACTATATTGACGCGCATCTGCTCGACGACACCAGCCTGAGCGAATTGGCTGCTGCGGCTGATCTGAGCCCGCATCACTTTGCTAGTCTTTTCAAAAAGACTGTTGGGGTAGCTCCACACCAATACGTGATCGCACAAAGAATTGAGATTGCCAAGCGCCTATTGAAAGACGATCGCAAGTCCTTGTCAGATATAGCGCATGAGACTGGATTCCCGAGTCAGGCTCACTTCTCTACGGTGTTTCGCAAAATAACGGGGATTTCCCCTCATGTGTATCGGATCCGTACTGCGGATTGAAGCTGAACGGGCAGAGCCCGGCTGATCAACGGTGTCCTGCACCTGCAGCCTCGACTGGAGTCCCACAACGTCGCTTTTCGGAAGATTCGCAAATACTTCGGAAGAACCTGAAATACACCGTAGGGAAATTACGGTATCTTAATCCCTGTCCTTCGGGGATGTCGCCGGACACCCAATGGCGGTTGTAACGCCGCTGTGCACCACCATGGCGAACTCTGCCGTTTATTCCCAAGCAGTTATGGCAACAGCGGAGATCATTTCTGTCAAGCACGATCCGGACACCCTTTTCCGAGATTTGGCGGACAGGCTCCAAAAACTCATTGAATTGGCGACGCTTCAGGTTACGCTGTATCGGGCCCTAGGCGGCGCGGTGCTTCTCAGCCTGATCGATCCGCCCCAAGAAGGAACTGCCCAGCCAGGAGCTGAGGACCCGACAGAGGATTCTCCAAGCCGGGTTGTTTGGCGAGAGCAGCAGCCATTGATAATCTCTGCTGCCAATGAGGGATTACGATTTCCAAAATACGTGGCGTGGATGCATGAGGTTGGGCTTCGGCACGAATACATCATGCCGGTTAGCTCGGCTGGAAAGCGACTGGGCGCTATTGGGTTCGGATCCAGGAATGGGCGTCCCTGCGGCGAGTCAGAGCTCAAATGTCTCCAGCTGATTGCGAAAGAATATGCCGTTGCAATGGACGACATTTTGAATCTGCGGGAGATCCTATGGACTCAAGGAGAACTAACTCGCGAGCGCGATCGTTCGCGGTTGCTACTCGAGATCAACAATGCTTTACTCTCTGATCTCGATTTTGATGAATTGTGGGACAACATCGCTAAATGGCTCCTGATCCTAGTACCTCACGAATTCTCCGGGATGGCCCTTTACGATGCGCAGATGTTTCGGCTGCGCACTGTCGGATCAAGAGCGCGCGAGCATAGCTTCTTTCCGGAAACGGTCTGGTCCCCCATCCAGGGCACCAGCGTCGCTTTGGCCTTGGCATCGGGCAGGCCGCTCGTGGTCAACTTGGCCGAGTTGGACCAATCTATTGGGACAAAGGTCTGGCGCGACTTGGTTTCGAAAGAATGCTTTGGGTCCGGCTGCATACTCCCGCTTATTTCGCACAATCGTAAGTTGGGCATTCTTGTCCTAGCAAGCCGGCGTGAAGATGCTTTTGGACGTGAAGACCTGGAGATGCTGAGTAGTGTGGCTGCCCAAATCTCAATTGCAGTAGAGAACGCTGTGAACTATCGCGAGCTCGAATCGCTGAAGAATAGACTTCGGGCGGAAAAACAATACCTGGACGAAGAAGTTCAGACCGCTTGCGATTTTGAGCTCATCGGAAACAGCGAAGCCTTCCTTCGTATTCTCAAACAAATCGAACTGGTGGCGCCCACCGATTCGACTATATTGCTCCAGGGGGAAACAGGAACGGGCAAGGAACTAATTGCGCAGGCTATTCACAAACTGAGCGGCCGGCGCGAGCGCACGCAAGTCAAGGTCAACTGCTCCGCAATACCCACAGGACTCTTGGAGAGCGAGTTCTTCGGCCACGAAAAAGGGGCATTTACAGGAGCGATCGCGCGGCGAATTGGACGGTTCGAACTTGCGCATCAAGGGACATTGTTTCTCGATGAAATCGGTGACATTCCTCGCGAGTTACAACCGAAATTGTTACGGGTCCTGCAAGAGAAGGAGTTTGAGCGAGTAGGCGGCAGCAAGACAATTCGGGTAGATGTCCGTCTTGTAGCGGCGACGAATGCAGATCTTGCTCAGCTAGTGGCGGATAAGGAATTCCGAGCGGACCTATATTATAGGCTCAATGTTTTCCCGATCACGATTCCCCCGCTCCGCGAACGCCCTCACGACATAATTGCGCTGGCCGAGCGATTTACACAGAGCTTTGCGCGACGGATGAAAAAGCGCGTGGAGGCCATCTCGCCGACTTCCCGGCGAGCTTTGACGCAATATCGTTGGCCCGGGAACATTCGCGAGCTTCAGAACGTGATCGAACGCGCCGTAATACTCTCGCAGGGCCCCGTTCTGGAAGTACCTTTATGCGAGTTGACATGTATGGCTAGTAATCCGACGCTAGAAGGCAAAGAACGTGAATACATTCTTGGCGTGCTGAATGAGACCAATTGGGTTGTGAGTGGAAACAGCGGCGCAGCCAGGCGCCTCGGGCTAAATCGTTCAACTTTGCAATCGAAGATGCGCAAACTCGGGATCAGCCGGCCAAAATGAAAATGCGAGCAACCGCCTCTGCTCCCTCTTGAACACCCGCAAACTCATTGCCAAAGTGGGTGGAGGTGCCCTGCGGCAAGCCAACATCGCTGGTCCTTTTGAGGACACTCGCACGATCGAGACATATTCTCTTGGGAATTTCCGAATGCAGCAATATCCAGCTGTTACAGCAACTGTCCATACTGCAAGGCGTACCAAACCGTTGAGCTTGGCCGACCGAACGTATTGCTGGTATGCCGGCAGCACTGGGTAAATGTCACCACTACCGGGGCTACACGTGTGCAAACAAAAGACAGGTTGCGGTGCCATGATCGAAAGGGGGAAAGCCTTTGACTGTGGCAGTAGAAGACTCACGTCGTGAGCAGGCAGCCATAGCGCCCGTGCGCGCCCTAGCGGACTAGGCTTTCTCGCGGGCAGCAGGGGCACCGCTCATCGAAGGCAATTACGTTCGGCTGCTCAAAGACGCACGTGAGAATTATCCGGCATGGCTCGATGCAATCCGCACAGCGAAGGGCCACATTCACTTTGAAAGCTACATCATTCATGAGGACGACACGGGACAAGAGTTCGCTGATGCTCTCATTCAGAAAGCCGGAGACGGTGTGGCCGTGCGACTCATTTACGATTGGATGGGCGGGTTCGGCAAGACATCACATCGTTTCTGGAATCGTCTGCGCGCGGGCGGAGTTGAAGTGCGTTGTTACAACCCGCCCCGCTTCGATAGTCCGCTTGGCTGGCTCTCACGCGATCATCGCAAGATGCTCGTAGTGGATGGACACATCGGGTTTATCACGGGATTATGCGTCGGGAAGATGTGGGTCGGTGACCCAGAAAAGAAAATACAACCTTGGCGGGATACGGGAATTGAAGTCCGAGGATACGCGGTCGCGGATATTGACCGCGCGTTTGTCGCAAGTCTGGGCATTGATCGGTGATGAGATCCCTGACCAAGAACTAATCTCCAGAGAGTCCCTGAATCGGATGAGCGATGTGAACCTGCGTGTCGTGGCGACCTTGCCGGCTACGGCGAATCTGTTTCGCTTAGACCAACTTGTTTCCGCCCTGGCGCGGAACAGGCTATGGTTGACGGATGCTTACTTCGCCGGTACAACGGCCTATGTGCAAGCCCTTCGGGCAGCTGCAATCGGCGGGGTTGACGTGCGACTCCTGGTGCCGAATGGGACCGATATTCCCATCCTTCGACCTTATCCCGAGCGGGTTATCGACCGCTGTTGGAAGCCGGTGTGCGCGTCTTCGAATGGAACGGTACGATGCTGCACGCCAAGACCGCCGTCGCGGACAGACGCTGGGCGCGCGTCGGTTCGACCAACCTCAACATTGCTAGTTGGCTCGGAAACTGCGAGTTAGACGCGGTAATCGAAAACGAATTGTTCGCGTCCGAAATGGAAGAAATGTACCTTCAGGATTTGGCGAACGCGACAGAAATCGTCCTGGGCAATAAGGACAGACTCCGTGCGCCTAGCCATCCCCGACATACGCACTCGCTTACGACAAGTGGCGGCGGAAGCGCGGGGCGTGCCGCAGCGGGAGCCATTCGCATCAGCAACACACTGGCGGCGGCGTTTACCAATCGCCGCGTACTGGAGCCGGTCGAAGCGCGTATCGTAGTCACGGTCGGCCTATTGCTCCTGCTGTTAGCAAGCCTCTTCACTTTTTTTCCGCGTATCCTCGTCTATCCCGTTATTCTCGTTTCCACTTGGATTGCGTTTGCACTTCTTTATAGAGGTTACAAACTATACCGCAAACGCAAGCGAGAAACAGCGGACATTGAGAAGAGAGTTGCATCGCGTCGTGCGGAGCATTCATGAGACGAAGCAGCGTGGCACGCTTAGCGGGGGTATGACCGGAAGTAGACGGACAGAAGTCGCCATGCTCCCGCGAGCCCCCTTCCAGCCCGCGTCTGACCGCGTCATTTCGGCGGTTTCGTTGAACTTGGCGAAAGAGACCGATTCCAACACGGTCGTGGGTGCGATTCGCAATGTGTTACGGTTGCGCGACGCCGATCTCTTTCTGTTCCAAGCCGATCTCTTTCTGTTCCAAGAAGTCGCGAATGAAAAATCGAATTTGAGCGTTGCCGAAAAAGTCACGTGCGGATTAGGGCACTTCGTCGTCTTTGAGCAGGCCGCTCCACGGGTTTACGATCAGGGATTAGCCGTCGTAAGCCGTTATGCATTGGACGATGTAAACATCAAACGCCTGAAGACATGCGATCTCCAGTTCCGCTGCCGAAGCCGGTTTGCTATCGCCGCCGCCGTGCGAACTCCCTGGCGCGATCTGCGCGTCTGGAACGCGCATCTCGACACCCGCATTAACACGGAGGAGCGGGTCGAGCAACTTCAACCTGTGATTGACGAAGCTGCGCGCTATACCGGACCGCGATTAATCGGCGGTGATTTCAACACGAACGAGTTGTACTGGTGGAGAAACATGATACCGCTGCCGACCGGCTCTTCGCACGGTACCGCGATCCGGAAAGCCATGAAGCAGCATGGTTTCGAAACGCCTTTTTCGGGCGCTCTGAACACGTTTCCGGCGCTCCGCCGACAGCTGGATTGGATATTTGTTTGCGATTTGATACCTCTAGAAGCCAGCGTTGAGTTCGTACCATTCTCAGATCACAACGCCATTTGGATGCGCTTCCGCTTCTAGGTCAGGAAGCTGATAAACACACCATGACCGAATGATAGTCCTCACATTCAACTTTTCGGAAAACCGCGCTCAGCCGCGGCCTACACGATTCGTGATTTTCTTACCCGCAGTGATGTGCCATTCGAATCGGCCGAACTTAGAAAGTGATGAACAGGCTCAGTAGCGCTGCTGACGCGAACCCTCGTCATAACGCTCCGCGGATAGCTCAAGCGCTATATCACCATGAGGTCGTGGCCCACAATGATCTGCCCCTTGAAGTATTTCGATGCGCCCTGAATCCATTTCTCGTCAGGCACGAGGGTCGTGGGGTCCGGCGTCATGTGCGATAGAACGAGCGTTTTCACACCCCCTTCTTGTGCGATCCGTCCAACATCTTCGATCGGTGAATGATCCGCTCTCATGTGATGCATCATAGTATCGAAGCTCACAGCGTGCCATTCGGCACTCTGCTGACGAACCAGTTCTCCGGTCGCCGGCACGTCCATTGCTTCGTGAACAAGAACGTCGGCGCCCCGTGCCATGTGCGCGACCGCCTCCAATGGAACAGTATCGCCGCTGAACGCGATTGAACGATCAGGGAAATCGAACCGGTAACCGTAGGCTGGGTGCACAGGCGGATGCTGAACCAACACCGAGGCCACTCTAACGTTCTCGTCTTGCATCACCGGGCCCGCTTTCGGCATATCCGTGCATGCGATCATTCCGAAGGGCGTGAGCTTGAAATCTTCAGCCCAGAAATCAATCGTCACCTTCATGGACCGCAGGTAATCTTCCGTCATCTGCTTCAGCGGAGGCGGCCCGAATGCATGGACAGACTGCTTCAATCCATGGATCCAGCCGATAATCAGGAAGGGGCCGTACTCGACGTTGTGATCCGGATGCTGGTGGGTAATGAAAATCGAACGGACCGCGGAGAAGGAAATGCCGGTTCGCGCAAACAGGTCGGTAACGCCGAGGCCACAATCGACCACGTAAGCCGCGCCATTGTGAAGAAGAACGCTCGATTGCATATGGCGATCCTGCCCGGGAAGTGGCCCCGCGCCAGTTCCGAGAAGCACAAGTTTAGTTTGCTTTGTACCTTTCAGGGAGTCTCGAACCCGAGCTTCCGCGGTATCTAACGATTCACCAGCCGGTGCTCTAGCGCGCAATTGCCGCTGAGACAGCACGGGGGCGGCGAAGAGACTACCGAGTATGGTGCGGCGCGATAAATGAGTTCTGCTGTTTCTCATGCTGTTCTCCCTTTCCTTGAAGGTCATCGCTATATCCCAGTTCGGCTCGCGTATCGAGCCCGTAACTCCCGGGGAGCACGTATCCGTCCAAACCAGACAGTTGGACTCTGGGGAGCTGAGTAGGGAAGATGACCCAACTGCGAATGAAATGGATTGGCCGAGGCTAGGAAAGCAGAATCAACTGAAGCGTCGAATCGGTGTATTGTTCGGCGACAATTGAACTTCCCGGCCCGAAAAAAGTAGTTGACGCCGGACAGTGTATCAACAAAACCGCCAAACGCGAACGACGCACGCCGATGAGATGAACCGAATGCTCGGGAGTCACCCGTGACTCGTGTGTTGTTGGGTTTCGTGATCTTCTGTGCCTGTCCGGCAGTGGCGGAACAGACCTCGGAAAGTCAACTGCATTGGTTGGTTTGACCAGACTACGCTGACTGGTGATTGGGAAGGTGTCCCTACACGTCTGAAGAACGCTGGCATCGACGGGCGCGCAGAATATCTGTCGGGAAGCGCGGCCAACCCGAGCGGTGGGCGATCGCAGGCGGTGCGCTACACATAGCAAATCGATTTGGCCTTGACCTGGACCTCGACCGACTTGCCGCAATTCCTTATGGAAAGGTTCAGATCACCTTTACGGATCGCGTCGGACGCAGTCTATTCGCTGATGCAATTGGCAGTCAGTTTGGCGTTTGAACGCTCTATGGCGCCGGTCAGAACTTTCGGCTTTCCGAGCTGAATTATCAGCAGGACTTATTGGGAGGCAAAATGGCGGTTGGATCCGGGTGGGCGCCCCTCAGAGACGATTTCGCCCGGCCCAGCTAGCATTGGGATAGCCAGCGGGATAATACCGACGTCTTCGGTGGCACAGGCATCGCTCTGCTCTTCCGGTGTTTCACGGGTACGAGAGCGATGGGCTTCTAGCATATCAAGCCCGGATAAGCAGTAGCAGCAGACCGCCAGCGAATGAGCAACACATTCACACTGTGACATAAGCAGCTTCGCGCTGGTCCCAACCCGAGTGCGGCCAATGAGGCGACAATTGGATCTCACCGCGAATCGGGATAACTCATTTCTGTGCGGTTGCTGTTCCTCCAGTTTGCCGGGGTCTTGCCCTCAAAACCATTGGAGCCGCCGTAGAACAGTAAAAAGAGGACAGTACTCCACGATCCTCAATCTCGAGATCATTCGAGGTTCCCGCACTTGTGACTACCGGACCGACTGTTTTGGATCCCCAACTGGGCTGAAAGCGGCTAATCGCCACTTTCTCAAATGGGCACAACCGAGCCAATATGAACCCTTAAACTTCGGTCCACACCCAGTCACGTATTTCGGGCATGTCCTCGAGGTGTTCCTTTGAATACCTCACGGCGTTGGCTATCCGCTCTTTGAACTGCTCGATCAGTTCGGGCGCACGGTTCGTGAAGCGGTCGGAGCGGCGGAGCGCTTCGATGCACAAATGAAAACGGCTCATGCCGTTCATGATCACCATATCGAAAGGTGTCGTTGTGGTCCCCTGCTCCATGAAGCCACGTACATGGAAACGGTCGGGATTGGGCCGTCCGTGGCCGATTTCGTGAATCGCCCGTTGATAGCCATGGAACGCAAAAATCACGGGTCTCGCCGCAGTGAACAGCTCTTCAAATCGCGCCGGCTGCATTCCGTGGGGATGCACATCGGGAGGGAAGAGCGTCATGAGGTCGACTACGTTCACCACCCTTGTTTTTAGTTCCGGGATCACTTTCCGTAGCCACCATGCTGCGGCGACTATTTCGAGTGTGGGAATGTCACCTGCAGCCGCGAGAATAACATCGGGCTGCGTGCCCGCATCGTTACTGGCCCATTTCCAAACGGAAGCCCCTTGCTGGCAGTGCTCGATGGCAGTGTTCATGTCCAGCCATTGCAATTGCGGCTGTTTATCGATCACGATCAGATTGACGTAATTGCGACTGCGGAAGCAGTGATCCGCGACAGACAGAAGGCAGTTTGCATCGGGCGGTAGATAGATCCTAGCAACCGTGCCTTTCTTAGAGAGCATGACATCGATCAGGCCTGGACCCTGATGGCTGAAGCCATTGTGGTCGTTCCGCCAGCATGTGGAAGTTAGGAGAATATTCAAGGATGCGATCGGAGCACGCCATTTGAGCCGGCTCGCCTCTTCAAGCCATTTGGTGTGTTGAACGATCATTGATGCTGCAATCATCGCGAAAGCTTCGTAGGTGGCGAACAAACCATGCCGGCCGGTCAGAAGATAGCCTTCGAGCCAGCCCTCGCAGAGATGCTCACTGAGTACTTCCATGACACGACCCGCTGGATTGACGTGATCATCGATGGTGATCGTGCGGCCGGTAAAGCAGCGGTTTTCGACATCGAACACATTGTTGAGGCGATTCGAATTAGTTTCATCCGGGCAGAACAATCGAAAATTCGCCGATTCGGCATTCTTAACAAACATATCGCGAAGCATCATGCCGAGCCGTCGAGTAGACTCGTGATGCTCGGTAGCGGGTTGCTTCACTTCCAACGCATACTCTCGGAAGTCTGGCACATTCAGATCGCGCAGAATCCGACCACCGTTGGCGTGAGGATTTGCGCTCATGCGGCGGTCACCGCGGGGCGCGAGTTCCGCTAGCTCAGCAATAAACGTCCCGTTCTCGTTGAAAAGTTTCTCCGGATGGTAGCTGCGCATCCAGTCTTCAAGCGCGCGTAGATGTGCCGGGTTCGTTCGAACCTCGGAAAGGGGGACCTGGTGGGCTCGAAAGGTCCCTTCGATCGGCAACCCGTCTACTTCTCGGGGACCTGTCCAGCCTTTTGGGGTCCGCAGCACGATGGCCGGCCAACGCGGACGGTCGTCGCTTGGGCCGCTCTGTCGCGCTCGTTCCTGAATAGCCCGTATCGCTCGATAACAATGATCGAGGGTTGTGGCAAATGCGTTATGAACGTACTGTGGGTCCGAACCCTCCACGAAATGCACCTCGTATCCGTGTCCCTCGATCATGCTGCGGAGATCTTCATCATGCGCGCGACCGGAGACGGTAGGGCCGCTAATTTTATAGCCATTGAGGTGCAGAATGGGTAATACAGCGCCGTCACGCGCAGCGTTCAGGAAAGCGGTGCTCTTCCAAGAACCCGCTAGCGGTCCAGTCTCAGCTTCGCCGTCGCCAATGACAGCAGCAACCAGCAAACTCGGATTGTCAAAGGCCGCGCCGAATGCGTGCGTGAGTACGTATCCGAGCTCACCTCCCTCGTGGATTGAGCCCGGCGTCGGAACGCTGACATGACTGGGAATGCCGCCCGGTGTCGAGAACTGCCAAAACAAGCGCTGCAGTCCAGTCTCGTCGCGCGTGATGTCCGGGTAAACCTCTGAGTAAGTTCCTTCCAGGTAGACATTGGCGACAATCGCCGGACCGCCGTGGCCCGGACCGGCTAGGTAGATCGCATTCACATCGTGCTCAAGAATCAGCCGATTCAGATGGACGTAGATCAAGCTCAGCCCTGGCGAAGTTCCCCAATGGCCAAGTAGCCGTGGCTTGATGTGCTCCGGTACCAGCGGTTCACGCAGCAGCGGATTGTCCTTCAGGTAGATCTGGCCGATAGTAAGGTAATTTGCTGCACACCAGTAGCGGTGCATCCTGTCCAGCAGATCGGGAGGGAGTCGCGTAGGGCCGATAGCTGCTGGGTTATCGACCCTGACTGCGCTGGAAATCGAGATGTCGAATTCAAACACGGAAAAATCCTCTTGCGCGCGGTCCAAAAGAAAGGACAATCATCGCAGGCTTAAATAGGATCGCCAGTATCCTTCGCCTCAGTTCTCATATGTAATCTCCATCTTGGATGTTGCGATATCAAAAGACCGACCTGAAATACTCGCGCATTATCGGGGCGATTGCGAAAGTAGGCTCCTCTTCTGGACTGAACACCTTTGCAGCCTCTGGACCACATGATCACTATAATCGAGCAGGCGAAGGTCGTAAAAGCCTCAGAATAAAACCGATGCTGCTCTATTAAGAATGCATCGGTTAGCACAGCGACCCGAATATGCACCTCAGAGTGTCGCCCGTGGAAAACGACTCCTCCGAAGCTTCGTCCACGATCTCCAACCTTCTCGGTGGGTGCGCCTATTCTCTGACCAGAAACTGTATTGCGATAGAAGTGAGACTCGTTGGGTGAAACGTAGACAACATCAGAACGATGACGCTAAACTCACGAACGCTTTCTGACCTTTTGGGTGCTGCATTGCCATCACCGTCTGCTGAAATGTCGGCACCTCGTCTAAAACTTTGAATTCGGCGAATCGAAGGCGTTTGGTGAAATTGGCAATGAGATTGCGCCTGAACGAACGAGCGGCGCGGCAACGAAACGCGGAAAGTTCATTACGGCGAGTGTCGAACTGCCGCGGCGGCATTCGGTACAAAACCTTATCTCGCCGCTCGTCAAATCGAGACGCCGGTCTGTTTTCTGGGCTAAGCGATGTTGGACGTAGAAGTGCTGCTTGACATCGAACGGGAACTCTAGACATGTCATTTGCCAACAATTAGGAGTAACGATCATGGCCACTCTTCGACGCACCCTCGCCACGGCCTGTATGTTGTGCCTGTTCACTCTTTCTGGATGCTCTTCGCGCTCACGCGTCACAGACGCGGACTGGCTAACCTACCTACAACCGCATCTTGGCTGGAGATCGGTAGGGGGAGACTCGCTTAGCGGACTTCAGGACGACGCGGCTGTGAAACCTTCCCACAAGATCATAATCGTGGAAGCTGCGCACTAGAATGAAGCAACGCGCCATTCTGGCGGCTTTATGATGCAAAAGGAATTTCCGCATATTGTTGCTCCGACTCTGTTGAGGGTCAGCACAGGCGGCGAGCCTTCAGGCCAGTCGCGTTTCCCTTTCTGGCGTCACCTAGTCCGACTAGCATTAGTCCCAGGAGGCGAATGGAACGTGAGAGTTGCCCTGGCGATCCTGGCGCTGGTCGTTTTGCTCACGTTCGTAGGCTCATGGATAGAGCCGATTATCGAGCGACCCAACCTTGCCGTTCTTTATATGATCGCCGTGGTTTTCAGTGCACTGCGATGGGGGCGGCGAGCCGCCATCTTCTGCGCAGTCGTGAGCGCCTTCGCCTTTGATTTCTTCTTCGTCGTTCCGGTACGCAGCTTTGCCATCGGCGACTTTTGGTATTTGATCATGCTGATCGGGCTCCTGGCTGTCGGGTTGATCGTCAGCATCCTAACGCTAAATGCGAAGGAGGACGCCCGAGTGGCCCGACAACGGGAGGCAGAAACAGCGGCACTATACTCCTTCACGAAATCTCTTGCGGAGGCAAGCGATGCAACCAAACAGCATCAGATACTTGATGCCATTGCGCGCCAAATTCCACAAACATTCCGAAGAGCTACTGTAGTTTTGTTGCCCAGTGCCGAAGAATTGACGTTGCGCTTCTGTAGTGAAGAATTGGTTTTTGACGAAGGCGAACACGCTGCCGCAGCATGGGCGTGTAAGAATGGCAAAGAAGCCGGCTGCGGGACTGGCGAGTTCTCAGACTCAAAGATACGCTATCGACCCCTGAAAACGTCGGAAGGGGTAGTCGGGGTCGTTGGAATCCTGGCGAACACTTCGAAGGAACTGCTTGCAGCCGATCAGCAGCATCTGCTGGACACTTTCATGAACCAGGCTGCGCTGGCAATCACGCGAGCGGATCTCGCTGAGAAGGCGCGCCGGGCCGAATTGCTTCAGGAGACCGATAGGCTTCAAAAGGCCATCTTGAATTCAATTTCCCACAACTTGCGGACACCAATTACGTCAATCATCGGCGCCCTAAATGGTGTTTTAGAGGACGGAGTCTTGTTGGACGCGTCCGCACAACGGCGTCTGTTGCAAACTGCTCAGGAGGAAGCAATTAGGCTCAACTGGCTGGTTCAAAACCTCCTGGATATGTCGCGTCTCGAAGGCGGCGCGATCCGGGTGAAAACAGAGCCTTGCGACCTGCATGACATCTTTGATGCCGCCTTGAACCAACTTGGAGAACCCGCTCGGAAGCGTGCGATTTCGACTACTATTGCTCCTGACCTGCCTCTCGTGCCGTTGGACCAAGTTCTGATCGTACAGGTAATTGCGAACCTAGCCGATAATGCGCTGAAGTACTCTCCAGTTGATACTCCTATCGAAATCGATGCCCGAGTGAATGATGGGCAGCTGCAGATTCGCGTCTCCGATCACGGGAGGGGAATTCAAGAACAAGAACTGGACCGCGTATTTGAGAAGTTCTTCCGCGGCACATCGTCGGGAGGGCCGCGTGGAGCGGGCTTGGGACTCTCTATTTGCAAGGGTTTCGTGAACGCGCACGGTGGCCGAATCTGGGCCAAGTCCCCGCCGCACGGCGGAACGGAGGTAGTCTTCCTTCTGCCAATGGTGGTAAATGCATGAATGATGCGAGATTACGGGTCGTGGTCGTTGATGACGAAGCGGCGATCCGTCAATTTCTTCACGTTTCGCTCGCAGCGCACGGATACTCGGTCCGCGAAGTCGCTACTGGTGAGGATGCTCTGCAGGTAGTTCCAGCATTCCGCCCGGATATCATCATCCTCGATCTTGGCCTGCCGGGTATTGGAGGAACAGAAGTCACGAGTCGTCTTCGTGATTGGACTCAGACGCCGATTATCATTCTGTCGGTTCAGGGAGAGGAGTCCGCGAAGATTGCCGCGCTGGACGCGGGCGCGGATGACTACCTCACCAAGCCTTTTGGAAGAGGGGAACTTCTGGCGCGTATTCGAGCAGCCTTGCGCCGCGTCAACAAACCGGATGGTCAGCCCATCTTTGTGATGGGCCATCTCACCGTCGATCTCACTGAAAGGATAGTGCGCCTCCGCCAAAAGGATGTGCCCCTCACGCCGACCGAGTACAGTCTACTAAAGACATTTGTGCTCCATGCGAACAAGCTCCTGACACATCGCCAGCTCGTGCGCGAAGTATGGGGAGGGGCACATTACGAAGATGCACAGCATCTTCTGCGAGTCAATGTCAGCAATCTTCGACGGAAGCTCGAGCCCGATCCATCGTGTCCGCGCTATATTATTACCGAATTGGGCGTTGGATATCGATTCCACACCGAACCGCAAGCATCCCCGGTACCGTCATAGGTTTGATTTTCGACACTATCGACTTAGTTCTTGACAGTGTCTGGACATGAAAGCCACTAGGATTTTATTGTGGGTTACTCAGCCGAAGTTCTGGATGATCGCCATGCAACCATCCTGGTCTGCGAGGACGAGGAATCGATCCGGCAGATTCTCCGTGCGCAATTGACGGCACGGGCCTATTACTATTGCGAGGCCACTACAGGTAATGAAGTTCTTCGAGCGGTTCCGGTGCTGCGTCCGGATGCGATCCTCCTCGACCTCGGTTTGCCTGATATGGATGGAATCGAAATCATCAAGCGCATACGGCTTTCGACAAGGACACCTATTATGGTTCTCTCGGTACGCGCAGGGACGTCCGAGAAGATCGCAGCGTTGGATGCCGGCGCGGACGACTATCTGAGCAAGCCGTGGCAGGCGGCTGACCTCGATGAGCGCATTCGCTCGATGCTGTTTCGGACAAGTTTTCACGGTGCCGTCTTTCAGGCACGCGATCTTGTCGTTGATTTGAACCGCCGGAC
>JBAUZG010000016.1:0-12013 GCA_049585195.1 Bryobacteraceae bacterium
CTCCCTGGCGGTCGTGGCTCGGAAACAACCCCTGTGAGTTCAGATGTTTGACCGAGCCGCGCGCGAAGCAAGCGGTCTGATGACGAACTTCCGCTAGAACGCTTTGAAAAGCCCCTATGCCGAGTGCGCGGATGTCTTTCCTGTCTTCCCGCGCCGCCTCACTGGCGAAACCGGTTTCTCATCCTGCGACCAGTGCCCCAGGCGGTAAACGCGCGAATAACCCGCCGTTTCGTTCTCGACCGTAACTGAAATCGAACCGCTCGAATCGCACTCGTACCGCTCGGCAATACTTTGGCTCGCCGCCGGGCGTGAAATCGCCACTGGCTGGCGCTCGAGACCGTCGAATTTCGCCAGCGCCGGATCGAATGGGAAGCGGATTTCGTCCCACAGCGTCACTTCACCCGATGGTGTGCCGTCAGCCGCGCGATGGCTGCATTCCAAAAATCGAAAATGCCCGATGTTGTGAACCGGCGAATACCTTCTGGCAATACTCAACGGGGGATCACCGGTCGGTGGAAGCTGCAAACCTTTGCTGAAGAGTGGATCGAACGCGATCCGCAGCCCGCCGTCAGCCTCCCTCCACACCCCGAAGTAGCGCGACAGTTGCTCGCTCAGCCGGTAACGTTCGGGCCGGTCCGCCTGGATTCCCAGTCCAATCGCAGTAGCCGACCGCGTGTACGCCGAACGTCTCACACGCCGCCCGAATTGCTCCCGCAATATGCGCGCAATCAGCGGCAGCTCGCTCCCTCCTCCCGTCAGGTACAGAATGTCGAACTGCCCTTGCTTATGGTGGGCCAGCAAATCTTCCGTTGCATTCACCGTTTCGTCAACCAGGGGACGCGCTGCCGCGTAGAAATCTGCTACCAGAACTTGAACCGTCGTCCACCGCGGATCCACCCCCTCCAATTCAATGACTATCCGCCGCGAGTTCGGATTGAGCGATTCTTTCTTCGTCCGGCATTCATCGAGCAAGCGGAACCACGCCCCTGCGGTGATCTGGTCGCGCTCACGCGCCGAAATGCCTGCCGCATCCAGCGCCAGGTCGGCCAGAATCTGGTCAAATTCATCGCCGCCAATCGAGGGTATTCCTTCCGACGCCACTACGTGATGAACGTTATCGTCCAGTGCGACCAACGAAGCATCAAACGTCCCTCCGCCCAAGTCGTACACGAGCATCGATTCGCGCTCCCCTTTGCCTGCACGCTCTCGGTGCCCAAACTCGATGCTCGCCGCGCTCGGTTCGTTCAACACGCCTAATACTTCGAAACCAGCGCTCCGAAACGCTTCCACCGTCAGAAAACGTTGATTGCTATTGGCATGAGCCGGAACACCCAACACCATCTGCAAAGGCTCGTCGGCTTTCACTCCCAGGTTCGACCGTTCCCTCAGCGCGCTCTTTAAATCCGAAGTCAGCCCGTAAAGCATCTCCTGCAGGGAAACTTGCCGCTCTCCCAGGTCCACTACCGCTTTCGGCCCCGCGCTCTCGAGCAGCCGCTTGATCGATCGGACAATCGTCCATCCCTCTTCGCTCTGTGCAGCCCAGGCGTTCCAGCCATACCGCCGCTCCTCACCTCGCACGGCGACTAACGAGGGATACCAATCAGCTGAAGAACCATCCGGCGCGTCGAACGAGACCAGCGGATAATTGCCCCGATCCGCCGCTGCAATCACCACTCGAGTGGTTCCGAAATCGATTCCTAGTTTCATTTCTCCTAACAGTGTACGTGGCGTTTGACTGAAAAGGGCCTGACGGCCTGCCATTCCGCCATCCTTATCGCTCGCTATTTCATGGCGTGAGTGCCATGCGTGATTGCCGCTCCCGCCCGAAGTGCCGCGGCGATTGCAACCACCTCGGCGATCTCCTGATCCGAGGCTTCCGCCTCTCGAGCTTTTTTCGCGTGGATCTCTATGCAGTATGGGCATTGCGTCGTGAAAGCCACGGCAAGCGCCATCAGCTCCTTATATTTGCCGGGAATCGCTCCGGCTGTCATGGCCGCTTTATCGAAGGCCCAAAAGGCTTTCAGCGCGTCCGGCGCATTGGTTTCAAGGGTCTTTAACTTGCTAAGGTTCTTAATGTCGTACATCCGAAACCTCCTCAGTTGCTACCCCGTGAGTCTAACGAGGAGTGCCGAAGTAATCAACCGCGATTGTCAACTCGGATCACTCGGCGAAGTAGACTTGCACAATCACCAAATTGGGATTTGTAACGCAATACCATTCGCGCCGCTGAATAATGAAGAGCTCTTTTCTCGAGTGGCGCCCAGGTCTGAGCAGGCGATAGTAAAATTCCGCGAATTTATCCGCTCGTTCAACGAAAGGGTAAAAATCAAATCCTTCGCATGTTGGGACACGTTCGCCGTAGCTGACCATGACAGGATTCGTAGTCGAACTTGACAGATCGCTGAAGTCGAATTCGTTGTAGATAATCATCGACGCGCTGCCAGTCGGTCCGAGCAAGCGTCTCGAGCGTTGCGCCCCCGGGCGCCATCAATTCCGCCGGTGTCGGCTCTAACTCCCCTTCCGGCTTCGCGTCTCCCTCGTTCAGACAAACCAAGCCCATGGTGAGGAAGGCGCAGGCGATGTTGCCGGCATCGCCAAGGCAGCGCCATCCGTGAGACACAATCCACGTATGTAGGGGCTCACAAGGGCTCGCAAGCTCTGCCATGCGTGCACCTGCCACCGCTGTGACCCGTCGATATAGTTCTCCATAGCCCGTAAAGGAACTCTTCGCGTCGATTTTTCGCTTAAAGCTGGTTGCGATCCGGTATTGCCGGCCGCGCAGCAGCGGCGATGGTATTCGCGGCCGGGCCGTGTATACCAAGCCCTTGTGCCACTCGTTCATACCGCTAAGCAATCCGCCGTCATTACCCGGCTGCGAAAAGTCAGCGCCGATCACGTCGCGGCAGCCAGCGGTTGATTCGTAAGCAGAACTTTGCCGCCGCTGCGGGCGACTACGATCAACTTCGACTCTCCCACCAGATTCCGTAATCCCGATAAAGCAGTGTCCGCCGCCACGATATACGTCCGTTCAGGGCGGAGCCAAAGCCGCTCGAATTGAGCATCGTCGATGAATACGGGAGGCGCGCCTGGAGCGTATGATCCGTACACCAGGTTGTTGATGCGGCCATTTCGCAATAATGCGCTGCGCCCGGTGTAGAAGAAGATAGACGAGAACGTGTAGTAGTGATGATCGACGATAAGCCTGCCCGGGGGCGCTTGCTTCAGCGCCTCCGCCAGAGGACGCGACGATAGATACGGATCAAAAGCGATCATGGCAAGCCTTGCCGCCTGAAAGAACACGACCATCATCAATGCGGCCGCCAGTATTGCGCGACGCCCCATTGCGAATGCTGTACCGATGGCTCCAATCGCGAAGCCAATGCCGGCCACAAAAAGCGGGAGACGGAGATAGGCGAAGGAGGCGAGCGTCAGATCTTCCATGTGTCCTAGCGATAATGTATAAGCGCCGGGATGGGAGCTCAGCGCGTTTGAAATATCGCCGGGAGCAGGAGTATTTCGCACTGCGATCAGAATTCCGAAAACAACAATCGCGGCGCACGCCGCGATAGCCGAGAGCGTTCGCGTTCCCCATCGAACCAACGAATCCCGTTTCATCGCCATGGCAGAACCCAAAAGCAGAGCCAGCGCCGGATAACAAGGCATTGAGTAGTATTCCTGAGTTGTCGAAAAAGTAAAAAATACGAGAACAACGCCGGTTAGGCACAACGCCATCAGCCGTGTTTTGCCCGCGCGGTCCACTGGCCGAAAAGACAGCTTAAAAACAGCAGGGAAATAAACGCTCCAGGGAAACAACCAAAGTAAGTGAAACAGCCAGAAGTATAAGCGCGGAACAGTATTGTAATCGCGCGGATAGCGGAGATTCAGGAAACGCAATAACTGTTCATTGATGAAGTAGAACCAAAAAAAGCCATGATATTCGCCAGGAACGCTCCTCATTGTAAATGCAAAGTAAGGAGGGTTCCTCAGGGTGGCCAAAATGTGCCATGGAGCGGCGATCAGGATGGCGATAAACGCGCCGGTGAAGGGATGAAGACGGCTCCAAGGTCTTCGAGAAAATAATTGGTTGGTGAAGAACAGATAAATCAGGCCGGCTGTAACTGGAAAGACAACCCCGATAAGACTCTTCCATAAAAGCCCGATTCCCAAACTAACAGCCAGAACGAATGCCCAAACTCGTGGATTTTGCTCATCTTCATCCAAGGCGCGTAATATGGCCCATATCGAGATTAAGATTGTAAGGGTCAGCATTACGTCCGGAATCAAGATGCGAGTAAATAGAAACAGACCCACGCAGGTTGCCATGCAAATTCCCGCATAGAATCCGGCGAGTCTTCCGAAAGCCCACGAGCCAACCCAGGCGACGCAGGCCGCCAATGCAATTGCGGAAAGAGAAATGGGAATACGAGCAGCCCAGTCGCTGACACCGAATACTTTGTAGGAAATCGCAATCAGCCAATAAATGAGCGGGGCTTTCTCGAGATACGCCACACCATCCAGATGGGCGGTTACCCAGTCGCCCGATGTGAGCATGTTTCTCGCGATTTGAGCTTGTACGGCATCCACGTCATCCATCAGGGACGGAGGCGAAAGAAGCGATGGAATATAGATGAGCCCGGCGAAGAGCAGAACCGCAATCAAATAGACGTGAACAGGCCTTCTCTTACCGGCTGTTCTATCGTTTCGCTCGATGCCGTCTGGATTTTCCATCGCTTCATCCAGAGGAACAGAATCATTAATCCCCAAAGGTGATACCCCACGTTTTCGCGCCGTTCGAGATGACGCGCGATCAATTTTTGAATTGCGTCTGGCCGGAATAGATCCTGGAAATCGGAGGCGCCCGTCAACAGAGTGTCCAGCATCAGGCTTCGCAGCGGGCCTCTCAGCCATTGGTGTGCTGGTATGTCAAATCCAACTTTCTTGCGCTGAAGAATGGCTGCAGGAAGCTTTCCTTTCATCAACTCTTTTAAGATTACTTTCTGGCGCGAGCCAGTCACTTGCAGTCTCTCAGGCAGCGAACTTGCAAATTCAATGATTCGATGATCGAGAAATGGCGGACGTACCTCGAGTGAGTGGGCCATGCTGATACGGTCCACTTTCGAGAGAATGTCATCGGAGAGGAAATACTTCTGATCGAACCACAGAAATTCCTTCAGGCTGGCGCCCGCTATGCGAAGATCGGCCAAGATTGACGCAAGCGCCGGCGGCAGATCGCTTCGAACCAGTTCCTGCTTATCGGAATCGGAAAATGTCCCATTCCAGTAGACATGCGCGCGTTCGACCGGCATTTCACAACCGGCCAGGAAGCGCTTCAATTTATACTCGAAGCCGATTTTTTCGTCGGAGACGGGCCAGCGGCGCGCCGCTGCCATCGCCAGGCGCAGAAGGCTCGAAGGGATTCGCCGGCACCAGGCCGAGAGTTGATCCGCACGGTAGGTGACATACCCTCCAAAGAGTTCGTCGGCTCCTTCTCCGCTCAGAGCAACCGTGGCGCCCCCTCGAGTCAATTTCGAAAGGAACCAGACAGGAAGTGCTCCGGCGTCGGCGTTCGGCTCATCGGAGTAGTAGGCAAACTCTTCAATAGCTTCTGAAAGAGCGTTGTCTTCACTCAGGTTTAGCATCTCGTGCCGAGTGCCATAGAAACTGGCTACCTGCCGTATGTAGCTACTTTCGTCGAAGCTCCGGCCTTCGAAGGAGATGGAAAACGTTGTTAAGGGTGCGGCCGACGCTTCCGCCGCATAGTGAAGAATCGTTGACGAGTCAACGCCTCCACTGAGCCAGACCCCGAGCGGTACATCGGAGACGAGATGTTCACGGACCGACTGCCGAAGCAGAATATCCAACTGCGCGGTGGCCGAAGCCAGTGTATGATGCCCTTCAGGGCGCAACGGCAATTGCCAGAAATGCTCCGATCGGACTTGTCCTCGCTTCCATTCGAGCCAATGACCCGGAGGAAGTTTCTCGATTCCGTCAATCAACGTCCAGGGACACGGCACATAGTTCAAAGCCAGATAACAATCGAGAGCCGCTAAGCTGAGGTTCCGGTCCACTTCCGGGTGAGCAAGGATGGCTTTGATCTCCGATCCGAAAAGGATGTCGACGCCGCGACGTGCGATATACAAGGGCTTGATGCCTACGCGATCGCGCGCGAGAATCAAGCGCTTCCGCGACTCAGTCCACAGAGCAACGGCGAACATGCCGCGGAGGCGTGAAAAGCAGTCCGTATCCCATTCGATGAAAGCGTGCAAAACGGTTTCCGTATCGGTATGTGAGCGGAAACGGTGGCCTCTGGCCTCAAGCTCGATCCGTAGTTCCTGGTGGTTGTAAATCTCACCGTTGAACGCGATGATAACGTCGCCGCTCCGGCTGACGATCGGTTGATTGCCGCCTTCCAAATCGATTATTTTGAGCCGAGTGGCTCCTAACGAAACAGATTCTGTCTCAAAACATCCTTGCTGGTCGGGGCCACGGTGGATCAGCGTTCCGACAACGTCCTGTATCCTGCCAGGTTCAACGACCGAGGCAATATGTGTAAATCCGGCTATTCCACACAAACGATCTGGACCCTCCCCTCTTGAGAATTGAGTATCTTGCGACCGTGGCTAAAACTGTAGCAAACGCCGCAACCTGCATGTAGGGCGGGACTAGTTATGGTAGACGCTTCGAGGCTTTCAGGGGTTAACATTATTTGACATTGCTACAGTAGCTTAAGGGGAACTGGTTTGGTTATGGCTGAGAGATCCAATGGTTCAATTCGTAACAGACTGCGTGCTTATTGCGGCAGCGTTGCCCTTTATCTATTATTTACTTTCGATCTATAGCTGCTGGAGATTCTTTCGTAGCGCCTCTGGACGAACCGGATTCGATGGCCGTGCCCCGTATCTCCCTCCCGTCAGCAATATAAAGCCTGTTCGGGGTCTCGACCCGGACGCTTACGAGAATTTTGCCAGTCTTTGCCGTCAAGACTATCCCGAATATGAGATTGTGTTCTGCGTCGGCTCCGCAGACGATCCGGTCGTCCCCATTATTCACAAGGTGGCCCGCGATTTTCCGCATCGCACGATCCGTATTATCTTCGGCTCCGGCCGCGCCGGCTCGAATGACAAAGTCGCTAAGCTTGCCCGCCTGGTGCAGGAAGCGCAGCATGATGTATTGGTAATCAGCGACAGCGATGTACGGGTCCAGCCCGACTACCTGCGCAGCGTGGTTGCGCCGCTCGCCAACCCGGAGGTGGGAGCAGCAACCTGTCTCTACCTTTCGGCCAAAGACACCACTTTTGCCGAACATCTGCAAAGTGTCGGCATGATTTCCGATTTTTTCCCAAGCATACTTGTCGCCCGCGAACTGGATGGAGTGAAATTCGCTCTGGGGACAACGATTGCGACCACGCGGCAACGTCTCGCTGAATTCGGCGGCTACGAGACGCTCGAGAACCGCCCTGCGGACGACCTTCTCGTTGGCCGGTTGATAGCCGAACAGGGACACAAAATCGAGCTTCTTCCTTACACGGTCGCCACTGTTCCCGACTACAGTTCTGTCCGCGAGTTGTGGCATAAACGGTTGCGTTGGATCGTCGTGATGCGCCATATGCGTCCGTGGGGACACCTGGGACTACTGTTCACGCTCGGCTTACCGTGGCTCTGCGTCGCGCTAGCCGTTCACCCGAGCTGGGCCGTCGCTGCAGCATACATTGGAACTTATTTGATGTTGCGCTGCGCTATGACGTGGCTAGTTGGCATCCGAGGTCTAAGGGATTCGCGGGTGTGGAAAAAGCTCCCGTTGATCGTAATCTGGGACGCCGTCGCGTTCGCGATTTGGACGACTAGCTTCTGGCGTACAAGCATCAGGTGGCGTGACGGGCAGTATTACATTCGCAACGGCACGCTTGTACCGGTGGCTTCAAAAGCGGCAGAGAGTGGATGAGCGGGCTGGATCCACCCCAAATCCCGCGTCGCGCTACACGGTGGCGGGTATCGCCACAGGCTGATACTTCCTCTCGTTCGATGCCTTTCTCCAGTTCACCTTGGGAAGCAGCGTTGCTGTATCAATGCGGTCGCGATACTCAAAGGCGATGTTCATCAGCGAATCGAGCAGGGAGTCTGAGAGCAGATGGGGCTCGAGGCCGAGATCCATTAATTTCGAATGCTTCGCATTATAGTAGTGCTCTTCGGACTCGACGCGCGGATCGGGAAGGTGGTCGATCTCGACACGCAAACCCATTTTTTCGCCGGCGGTTTGTACCAGATTTGCCAGTTCGAGCACCGAAAACTGCTCGGTAAATTGATTGAAGACGCGGCATTCTCCTGGCGCGGCAGGGTGGAGGCATGCGAGCTCGACACAGCGGATGGTATCGCGAATGTCGAGGAATCCGCGGGTTTGGCCGCCTCTTCCATATACCGTCAACGGATGACCTATCGCGGCCTGCACACAGAAGCGATTAAGGACCGTTCCAAACACTTCGTCATAGTCGAAGCGATTGATAAGGCCCGGATGGAGGGCAACTTCATTCGTGACCGTGCCGTAGACGACGCCCTGATTCAGATCGGTTGCGCGCAAACCCCAAATCTTGCAGGCGAACATCATGTTGTGGCTATCGTGAACCTTTGAGAGATGGTAAAAAGAACCAGGCTGCTTGGGGAATGGCATCACATCTTTGCGGCCGTTATGCTCGATCGTGATATACCCTTCCTCGATATCGATGTTGGGAGTTCCGTATTCGCCCATGGTCCCGAGTTTTACAAGATGACAACCGGGCCGGAACTCGTGAAGCGCAAATAGCAGATTCAGCGTGCCAACGACGTTGTTCACCTGCGTAAATGTGGCGTGCTTGCGGTCAATCATCGAGTACGGGGCGGAACGTTGCTCGGCGAAATGGATCACCGCTTCGGGCTCGTAGTCCCTGATCACCGAGCAAAGAAAGTCGTATTCAGCGACGTCGCCCACAAAAAGCTCGACGCGGTTCCCGGTCAGTTCATGCCACAATTGCAATCTTTCCGAAAGGGGCCGGATGGGAGTCAGGGTTTGGACGCCCAATTCGAAATCCCATTGACGCCTGGCAAAGTTATCGATGATGGCGACGTCGTGGCCGCGGCTGGACAAGTATAAAGCCGTTGCCCAACCGCAATAACCATCACCGCCAAGTACGCAGATTCTCATACGTTTCTGGTTCCTTCGTTTCAAGATTCACCACTAAGTGCTGTTTGCGCAGTTGTATTTTGCTTTGTGAATCCCACAAAGCCGCTCCCCAAACAAATCAGCACTATCCCCAACCAGTGCTTGGGTGTGATCTGCTCGGCCAAAAAGAACTTCCCCAAGGAAGCCGAGATCGCATACCCGCAGGCTGTAGCTGGCAGCACAAAGCTCAAGTCTGCGCGGCTGAGCAAGGCCATCCGGCTAAGCAACCAAAAAATCTGGAGCGCTATTCCGAGAGCCACCATGGGCTCGAGCATGCTCCGGAGGTAAGCCCAAGGGTAAATCGAAAGTACCTCGGGCGCGGATTTCAGGCCGAAAGCAAACACCAAATTGCTTAGAGGCTTTAGAAGGATGACAAGAAATAATAATCGGTAAGTTGATCCAGTTAAATTCGGCCCGGCAGAGGGCATTGCGTGGTGTTTCGCGTTTTCGCTGCCTGAGTCGTTTTCGCAAATTACCGGGGTATCTAGCAATGGTGATTGTACCTGACGAGAATATGGTGGCGTGTTATGCCGAAGCCCGATTGACGGGCTGGAGATAGCGCTCCCGCAGAATTGCCGCGTGATGCAGCTCGTGGCCGGCCGTTGTGAAGATGATTCCACGAACTGAAAGATTCCAATCGTTTACCCGGCCCGTTCTCATCCAGGCTTCAGGCGGGAAGGCTCTAAGAAGCATCAAGGTGGATTGCCTTACACAACGAAGCTCCGCGATTAGATCGGTAAGAGGCCGGTCGTTCGAGCCAGCCGTTTTGACGTAGTCGTCCTGTTCGAAGCCTGGCAGTGGGGTCGTGTCGCCGCGAGCAATGCGCAAAGCGCGGTAGGCGAAAATCCGTTCTGTATCGATCAAATGGCCGATCATCTGCTTGATCGTCCACTTGCCGGGTGCATATGCGAACTCGGTGGCGTAGCGATCTTCAACCGGATCCAGGATTCGAATGGTCTCCTCGAGGTTTAGCGAGAGCGTGTCGTCGATGTCACCTTCCGGGACGAGGTCCACATACACTTTAGCGTGGGGCGCGATCTCGGAGATGCCGGGACGGCCGGGGCGGCAAGTTGCCATAACTCCTTTCATTGTAATAAGCGTAAGGGCGAACTCGTTAAAGCGCTGGTTACGGGACGGCGCGGGGCGAGGATGCCAGGTGCCCGCAAAAACACCGTAAGAATTTGTAAGCGAGCATGACGGCGTTCGAAAGGCGTTCCGTGGCCGGGCGAAGGCGGGCGGGCCTGCTTGAGCTAATCAACTGCCGGGGTTAGACTGTTGAAGATTTCCGAACTGGGAAACTGCGATGCGCCGGGCGTCGCGGTGAACCCCTATCATGGTCAGTTGACCGATGAGAGCTCATATTATAAGCAACTTAGGATTGACAGTAGAAATTGTTTTCGCCTTTCTCTCTGCCTGGGGCGCTTTGTTTGCGGCCGAGGGACCGCCGACGTGGGCTTACGGTACTGAGGACCGGGCGGCCAATCCTTCAGGGAGCGCGGCTGCGGGAAGCAATGCCGCGCGTGCGCCGCAGGTCGCGCCTGACAACAGCCTGAAACATCTGCCCAACAGTTCGGCGGCATTCACTCAAGCACAGATCAGCGATCGCTTTGGCCCTGCCGACTGGTATCCGGGCGACCATCCCAAAATGCCCGAGATCGTGGCCCACGGCCGCAAGCCCGACATTTGGGCGTGCTCGCTATGCCATTACCCCAATGGCAAGGGCCGCCCTGAGAATGCCGGCGTTTCCGGCCTTCCCGTTTCGTACTTCGTACATCAGATGAATGATTTCAGAAACGATCTGAGAAAGAGCGCCGATGCGCGGAAGAAAAACACCAACCTGATGATCGCGTATGCGAAGGCAATGACGGACGAGGAAATTAAAGCGGCCGCGGAGTACTTTGGCGCAATGAAATGGACGCCCTGGATAAAAGTGGTCGAAACCAGTACGGTTCCCAAGACGCGACTGTCGGTCGGCATGTTTCTTCCGCTTGAAGGGAGTGAGACCGAGCCACTGGGCGAACGCATTATAGAGATGCCGGAGCAGCCTGAGGCTACCGAGGCGCTTCGGGATCCGCGGTCCGGTTTCATTGCATATGTACCGTTTGGCAGCATCAAGAAGGGCGAGGTGTTGGTAGCGACCGGCGGCGGCAAAACTGTTCGGTGCGGTGTTTGCCATGGAGCCGATTTGAAAGACCTCGGGCCCGTGCCCGGCATCGCGGGACGCTCGCCAAGTTATCTCGTGCGGCAATTGTATGACATGCAGCAGAACACCCGGAAGGGCGAGTGGACTGACTTGATGAAACCGGTGGTTAGTAAGTTGAGCGAGGAAGATATGTTGAACATAGCGGCTTATACTTCCTCGCGCAGGCCTTAGGGTAAGGTTCGCGAAGAATATTGTTCAGGCCATGCCCGAATAGGGTGCTCCAAGTGCCGAACCATTTGGGCAAAGGCCGATCGTATAAATCGCTGCCTGCTTCTTGTTGACGAACAGCCCAGGCGATTTCCCGATGACTTGAATCGCCGCGTCCTCCGGCGACGATCGTTACATAATTGCTTCAACCAGAAAGCTAGGGAGACTGTTGACGAGGCGAACTGTTTCGATACTTACGCGGACAACTTGCCCTACCAGGCGGACGATATAGCCGGGATCGTCTTCGCGGTTCGGGTCCGAGTCGCCCTTGACTTGATACTGATCGATAATCCACTCGATGGCTGATTTCGAACCGAGCTTGTAATTGAAGGCTTCTGTCGGGATGCCGGCCAACGTTAGCGACTCGTTGACTTGGATGGCGGTTCGATCCTTGCTGAGCTTCATTTTGGT
>JBAUZG010000017.1:0-24016 GCA_049585195.1 Bryobacteraceae bacterium
GCCGCTACCTGATCCACAGATACTCCGACGTGTACGGTGCCTTTAGCCGGTTCCACTCCTGTCATGAATGAAGCGAGCGCCCGATCATGGAAACCGGCTTTAGTTCGATCGGGATCGGAAGAGAGGCCGCTCAGGACCAAGAATTTGTCTTTGTAAGGAGCGAGCGGCGCAAGCGCTTCACTAAGCTCATAATTGGCGCCTTCGCCCTTAGGCTTCCATCGGGCTTCATCAACGCCGCACGTGTAAAAGATGAACCCGAGACGACGCACAGGCGCCGCTGCCGTCAACCGTTCCGCACTTAGCGCGGGAATCATGGCATCCAGCAAAGGGAGCGCTAGCGAGATTCCTGCACCGCGGAGGAATGTACGCCTGGGAAGATACTTTTTCGTGATGATCATGACGGTTCCTTCGGCTCGACCTGAGTTTGCCTCATACGAAAAGGCGCACTGTTCACAATAGCGACGATCAGATCGTCAAAGCGGTAACCTTCTGCTTTGATATTCCGCATTATCAGGCGGATTGTTGGTTGGTCCCGCGCGTCTAACTCGCGTCCTAATGCGTATGTCAGGAGGCGTGCCACTACAGCACTTACAAACTGATCCTGACGGCTCACTAAGACTTGCTTCAATCCCTGCAGACCAGAGAACATTTCTCCATCGGCCAGCTTTCCCGACGGATCGATCTTTCCGCCTTCGTCATGGGTTCGCCACCTGCCGATCACGTCGAAGTTTTCGAGCGAGAAACCTAGGGGATCCATTCGCGAATGACACGAGGCGCACACCGCGTTCTTTCTGTGGCGCTCAACTTGTTGCCGGGTTGTCAACTTCTGCCCGTTCGCCGGGCTGTCATCGAGCGGTGGTACGCCGGGAGGGGGCGGGGGTGGAGGCGAATTCAACAGAGCATCGAGGATCCACTTACCACGGAGGACGGGCGACGTTTTTGTTGTGTGGGAGGTCAGCATAAGAATGCTGCCTTGGCCAAGCAGGCCGCCTCGCTCCGGTTCTGAAACCAGGGATACACGGCGAAAGCCAGGTCCGATGACACCCGGAACTTCATACAACCGAGCTAGCCTCTCGTTGAGATAGGTGTAGTTTGCCTCAATTAGGTCGAGAGCACTCCGGTTCTCTCGAAACAGGCTGCGCACAAAAAGGCGCGTTTCCTGCTGGAAGTCATCCGCTAATCCGCTATCGAAATCCGGATACACCTTAGCGTCGGGCTTGATCTCAGCCAGACCACCAAGGCCCAGCCACTGCGTAGAGAAGTTATCGACCATCGCAACCGCACGACGATCGGCAAGCATGCGCCGGACCTGGGCGTCCAGCACCACTGGGTTATTCAACTTCCGACAGCGCGCCAAAGCGAGCAACTCATCATCAGGAATGCTGTTCCAAAGGAAGAAGGATAGGCGCGAGGCAAGTTCCCAATCCGATACTTTATGAGGGGTTCCTGGCTTTGCATTAGGCGGATCAAATTCAAGCCGGAACAGAAAATCAGGCGATAGGAGGACATCTCGCAGCGCAGCAGCAATGGAGGAATCGAAGTTGTGCTTGAGCCTTGCAGCCGACCAGGCTGTCATGAGAGGTTTGATATCCGCGGCAGTAACATCACGCCGAAAAGCCCGCCGGGTCACGGCGAAAAGAATTTTTGACGCGCAGGCCGACTCGTCTCGACGATTCGACGGTTTACAGACGAAGACCCGCCGCTGGCTGGGTGTTCGCGTTCGACTGGCACTCTTAACGTTATAAGGGCCGGAAATCTCAATTCGATCTAGTGTGGGCGGCCCCGGCTGTCCGCCAAACGCGGCCTCGCCGACGCTGATACCCCCGATGTCGAAGAGTTTGACACGCTGCGAATCCACACGGAATTCGATGGTTGGATGAATCGCGGAAGCCCGGGTATCAAGTGGACCGCCCAGTGCGGCACCGCCTTTACCATCAACATTCGGAACCGGACCCTCGCGCTGGGCAAAGTCGTCGGGAAACGTTACGACTATAGTATGCGAGCCGGCGTTTATTTCGGCGCGCGTCTGAAAGAAACGAACGCCCTCGGCGTGCGGCAGGGAGTCTCTTCCTATAAAGGCGCGCAGGTTGTACTCTCCGTCAAATGGAAAATAGTACTGAACGCGAATGCCGCCGCGAGTGCCGAACGGCATTCCCGCGCCGAGCCAACTTGCCTGATTTTCGGGGGCGGGAAAGATCTCCGCCACTGGAGAGGGATCGCCGACACCGACCGCCAACTCGCTGACCTTCCGGGCAACCTTTAGATACTGCTCGAGCAGTAGAGGGGACATCGACAGTGCGTCACCTATATTGTCGAAGCCGGCAGCAATACCGTCGGGTGGCAACTCGTCCGCGATCGGGAGTTCGAGATCGAACAAATCTCGAATCGCATTGGCATACTCGACTCGGTTCAGTCGTGCTATGACCGGTCGGCCAGCGTATGGATCACGCTGAGCGGCGGCATCCAAATCGTCAGTGATTCCAGCGATGAACGCTTTCACGGTAGCTTTGTCAGGCCGGGGCAACCCCGCCGGCGGCATTTCGCCTGCCGTTAGCCGTCGCACGACCTTCTCCCAAAGTTCGGGATGGATGACGGGGTTCTCTGGATTTGATCTCTCAAGTACAAGACCTGCGGTATGTAGTTTTTGACTATGACAAAGGACACAGTAGCGGTTTAGTAAAGCTTGCCTGTTGGTTCGTACCGAAACATCTGGACCGGTGGCGGCGGACCCGGGCCCAGAGACTGCACCCGAGATCATCAGGAGAGATGGCACAATCTTCCAGCTCGGTGAAACAAAGGCTCTCCGATTAGTCCTGCGCTTCATGTGTCGCTCGGATCGCAAAACCGGTGACGTGTACCAATTGTAAATCGGACCTATCGTCGGCCGAATATTATCACGGAGAATAGGTGCTGTCAACGAACTCGTTCCGAGTTTGAGATAAAACTAGCGTTTTATGAAACAAGAGACTGATTCTTGGAGGCAGACGGCTCTCAACTCCCGGTTTAAGTTGTCGGCCATGCGGAAATCGTTAGTCCAGATAGCCGTTCTCCTGTGGCGATTATTGATGGTCTGTTTGGGCTAAAATCGACCAGGATTATATGCCGTTAGCTCCGGGAGAGAGGCTGGGTCCCTATGAGATCCTGGGCGCAATTGGCGTCGGGGGTATGGGAGAAGTGTACCGTGCTCGCGACACGCGGTTGAAACGCCAAGTTGCCATCAAGGCTCTTCCGCATGACAAAGCCGCCGACCCTGAGTGCCATCGGAGGCTCCTGCAGGAGGCTCGCGCGGCATCAGCCCTGAACCATCCTAATATCGTCGCGCTGCACGATATCTATTACGACGGTCCAGTTGCTTACCTCGTGATGGAGTTTGTGTCGGGTCATTCACTCGACAAGCTGATCTCATCGAAGCATTTGGCCTGGAACACTACACGTCAATTTCAGCGAGTGCTAATCACAATCGCCTGTTAGGGACCGTTTCCAAACCCACGGCGCGCCTCTGGAGCGTACCTATTCTTGAACGCGAAGCGACTGAAGCTGACATTCGGCCCTTTCTGGTGCCGAACGAGCGGGCACCCGCACCGCGCTTTGCCGGAAATTCGTTGTTCTATTTGTCTTCGTATGGAACCGGAGATGGGTTGTGGCGCTTCCAGAATGGTGTGACGTTCGAGGTGTGGAAGGGTTCCGAAGGACCTCTCCTGGTACCTCCAGCAATTTCACCCGACGCTCGACATGCGGCAATCGTTCTCAGGAAGCAAGGAAAGCTACGCTTGCACATCATATCGGCCGACGGTACTGAACTCCAATCTCTGACCGACTCTGTCGAGATACGGGGTGCCCCCTGCTGGTCGCCCGATGGCAAATGGATTGTCACCAGTGGAGATGATGGCTCGGGGCCCGGACTGTTCAAGATTCCGGCGGACGGCAGCGCACCTGTCCGACTGCCTGCGAAGCCGGGGATAAATCCCGTGTGGTCGCCAGACGGAACGTTGATCGTGTACGCGGGAACTACCGTTTCACGGTTGGCGCCCCTACTGGCAGTTCGGCCAGATGGCCGTTCCTTTGAACTTCCGCTGATTGGTGTGGGTGCTGGCACAGGTATCAACAGGCCGCATCACCGCTTTATGCCCGATGGAAAAGATCTGATTTACCTGCGGGGCTTGGACCCAGGACAAGACTTCTGGCTGCTCGACCTGACCACAGGAAGAACAAAGCTACTGGCGCGCCTTGGGCACGGAACGTCGACGAGCTTCGATGTCACTCCAGATGGAAAACAAATCGTCTTCGACCGCGTTCGAGAAAACTCCGACATAGTACTTATCGATCGTCCCAGTTGAGCCCATACTGCGCCAGTCGGGCCTAGTAGAACCGTGACAGCACCTTAGCCGAAACGCGCTAGCCCGAGCGAGCGGCGCTCAAGACCGAACTCCGTCCGGATCGTCGCTACATCCGGTCGGTTGGTATCCGGACAGGTCGTGGGCTTCACTTCCAATTCTGATGTCTGCTCGAATCTGACCTCAACCGAACGTGAAGCTCGCCTGCGCATGCACGCCGTAACTCTCGGTGGCGGTCTTGGAGTGTTTTCAACTTGCGCTCGACCGGGCCGGCCGCTGGGAATGTTGCCACAGCCGAATTCTCTTTGCTACGCGAGGGACAGACGGAAGCGGAAACGGGCATTTTCTCCAAACCACTGTATATAGTTGGTGCCCCATGCGTTGTTGAAGAGGCTGTAGTGAAAGCCTTTCGTGAGATCCGGCTGCTCGTTTGAAAACGAGATGGGTGACATGACTCCAAGCGAAACAACGCCTGCGTCGAAGGATTGTATGGACAACCTGGTCTTGTTGTCTCGATAGGTCAGTGGGCCAGTCAGTGCGTGCATGTGGCGGTTGCCTCCGCTTACTACATCGAATGGCGAGACGGGACGCTCTACTTTCGACATGGTCCAGTTTCGAGACTCGGTAACAATAGGCCGGAAGCTGAGCCATAAAGCCTCGGGCAGCCGGTTGGCACGTTTTTCGAACCAGGAGAAAGCAAGGCTGATCGGGGCCTCATCGTCGGGAATGTTTACCGTGAGATAGGCGCTCGCGGGCCACGCAGTGACGGCATCCGGCGATTGCGCGTCGAAGGCTAGCTCGACGATAACGTGTTCTTCGCCGCTGATTTGTCCGTACCAGATTCTTGTCGATGACGAGTTCCACCGCTGACTTGTCGCTCCGAATGATTCGATGTTGGGTTTGCCGAAGTCTTTGGGAGCCCAATCGGTTTGAACGGTGATGTAAGAGGCGAGGAAATGGTCGTAGTCCGCTTTTGAAAGTGTTTGGTAAGTGAAGAGGGCCAGCGAATGTTCCTGCGACGCGAAATTTTGGCGGCTGCGCTTGTTTTCAAGATGAGTGATTGCACCGGTTATAGGATCAAATCCGAGGCGAAAGCGTTTGGTGTCAAGAATCTGGCCGGGAGTGAGCTGAGTTAATCCCGCAAGATCGGGCTTTGCGGGGATGAGTGTCGCCAGACGTGCTTCCGCTTGATGGCGAAGGGCGGGGGAGAGAGCGGCGACACCGTCTTCGATGTCCTTCCGTTTTTCGATCCAACTACCGATAACCGTTTGGTATTTCGGATTGTGGAGCATCGACGCAAGGGCGGCGGGGGTGTAGTGGTTGAAGTCGAGCCAGGTTTTGGTGTCGGTGCCCCAGGTATGTTCGACGGCAAGCGCGAACTTTTGTAGAAAATCAAGATCTTGTTTATCACCTGGTATGATTGCCCCGCTCGTGACCCATTCGGCCCGAAGACGGAGAAGCTCGCGATATCGAGCAAGCTTGATGGGGTCGCTAGCGACTCCGTAAATCCACGTGTCACCGATCTCCTGCGTGAACACTGGTAGCTGGCTGCGGTACGGCTGGATGGCGTTGGCGATCTCAGTGAGATTCGCGGCGCGAACGTCGGCGCCCGGATATTGAGCTCGAAGGTCCGAGTAAATCTTGTGAACCTCTTCGAGCGTGTGCGGACCGCTGTTATCGTCTCGCACTTCGACTGCGATAGCGAGATCGGAAGCAGGCACGCGGACGACACCACCGTAGCCGGTGCGGTGGTACATGACGGTGACCAGGGCGCCATCGACGTCTTTCCAGACGAACAACGGCGGTACGTCGGGCGGAGTGCTGGCGGCGTTGACACCGATGTCGAGGAACGTGATGCCAGAATTGACGAGAGGCCCGATGAGGCCGCGCGTGTGGCCCGGCACGTCAGTCATTTTTGCACCTGTCGTTTGGCGATCGAACCGTTTGTCCAGGGCCTTGGAAAAGCCGATACAACCAGTCATGGCGGAACGGTCGAGCAACTCAGATTGCCAGGTGAAGGGAAGAGCGTGCCATGCGATGTCGCCGCGAATGATAGCTTGTTCCATTCGCCTGATCTGCTCTGGTGAGGCTTGTTGAAGATAGGAATAGAGAAGCCAGGACCCTGTCGTCCAGACGTATCGATCGGGGCCAGAGTCGCGCATCGTTGAAGCGAGGGCGATAGCGCGAGGATAATATTGGTCGAAATATTTGCGAATAATAGCAGCCTGGGTATCCACGAAACCCACGTCCAAGTGGCATTTGAACATTACCAGCACGCGTTTGACGGTGCGGTTCTGGGATTGGGCGAGAAGGTCGGCCGTAGCGGTCGAGGCGAGAAGGGTGGAGACGAAACTGCGGCGATCCATCAAACACACACTGTATCGCCAACGCAGATGAGCGACAGCGGGATCGGCCGCCGAGTAGCTTCCCGGGAATGTCCGCTTTTCCGTTTCTCCGTTTGGCAAGATTTGAATTACGCGAACAGGCTCCAACGATGCTTCGAGCGAATGAATGAGTGTTTTGGCCGGATCGAGTTCCTTCTGCGTGACCGTTTTTCGTGTCAGCCGTGTACTCCTCGTCCGCGCGGAGTTCCGAGCTGAAGAACATAGTATGGGCAATGAGGCCCTTACCGCCGGGACGCAGGATGACGACATGCCCCCTGCTGTGCATCGCAAGCTGCGCCACGGCGACCAGCCCTGTCACCTGCAATGATTGGTAGAGCAGCGCATACGCTTTTTGCTCTGCGTCCTCCGGAACCACATAATAAGAGGTCTCGAAATAGACGGGATCGACCCGCCAACTTGAGAACTTCTCGATCTGCATTTCCGTGGCGGTCTTGGGCGCAATGCTCTTCAGCTCTTCTGGCTCCACTACGACGTAACGATCTCTTTCGTATTCGAGCCCTTTGACAATCAATTTCTCCGGTAGAACCTTGTCCGATCCTTTGCGAATTGAAACTTGCTGAGCAGGCGCGAGGACGGGCTCAGGTGGCGCGGACCAACGGCTCTTCGGAGACTCGGTGACCGGACCACCGCGGAATGCTGTTTTATAAGACCCGGAACGGCGCTCGCATGGGCGATCTGTTCATGAGTCTGATTCACCGCTGCGAACTGTGTGGTGCGAATCCGTTTGATTATCTGATCGAGCTGCAGCGGCATGCGGCGGAGTTGAAGAGCAAAGCGGCCGATTGGATGCCGTGGAACTACCGGGACACTATTCAGCGGGCCAACGCGAATCTAAACTCCGGTTAGAGTTATGATGATCCACACATACTGGCCGAAAATGATCGACTGTGACCCCGGTGGGGTGGCACTCTGAAATGCCCATCAAACGGGTCTCTCAGAGAGCAAAATCTGACCACATTTTTGGCCGGGCACGGAAACAGCCGAAAATGTTCCGGGCCAGGCCTGTGCGCCCGCGTTTCTACGAACGATCAGCAGATAATTCCGATCCAGAGCGGGACCGGCAAGACTTCTGTTTTCCTCAAACCTCACTGGCCAATTGGTCAGCGTATCAGTAGGGCTGCAACTGCCCTATTCACGACTCTGATCCGCGACAAGTCAAGACGATCACGTCTTCATCACGACCGCTTCGCGGCCCAAGACCAATGGATTGGCCGGTCTCATGGCGCCTAGTTCACAGCGACCATTCGCAAATAGCACTGTTCCATTCGCACTTAATTCTGCGGACGAGCCCATATTCGCACACAATTCTGCATTTAACACGTGCGGCCGAATGGCTTGCAACGCGCAATAATCGCGCTTGACATCACACACCAACACGTGTAGTAACCTAGCAAACAGCGATAGTAAATGCCTCAAACCAAGCTGAGCAAGCTCGAATTTCAGATCATGGAGACGCTCTGGAACCACGATGGCTCCTCCATCCGGGAGATCCAGGAGAGCTTTCCCGAGAAGAAGCGGCCCGCCTACACCACCGTTCAGACCACGGTGTATCGGCTCGAAGGAAAAGGCGCGGTGCGGCGGGTCAAGAAAGTCGGCAATTTTCATATCTTTGAGGCTGTGGTTTCGCGCGATGCGGCGCAAAGGCGCTTAATTGACGAACTGCTCGCGGTTTTCGGCGGCCGCACGCAGCCTGTGATGGCCCATCTGATTGAATCCGGCAAGCTGACCATGAGTGATGTTAGAGAGGCCGAAAAAATGCTTCGCCAATTGGAGACGAAGGAGAAAGCGCGATGATTTTGGACAAGATAGTCTCGGCTGCGCTGGCCAATCATTTGTGGCAATCGACGGTTTTCGCATTGATAGCCGAGCTGCTGGCTTTCGCACTTCGCAAGAATCGCGCCGAAACACGCTACTGGCTCTGGCTCGCAGGGTCGCTGAAATTTTTGATCCCGTTCTCGCTGCTTGTCGCGATCGGCAGCGAGATTCATTGGCCGAGCGCAGCGCCAGTCGTGCATTCTACGTTCAGCATAGCGGTTCAACAGATCCAGCAACCATTTGCTCCTCCGAAAGTTTTGTTTAGGCAGCCGCGGCCCGTCACGAATGTTATTCCGGCGATCGTGTTTGCGATTTGGTTGTCTGGATTCGCGGTCGTGCTGCTTTCCTGGGCACGAAGCTGGCTGCGAATTCTTTCCGTAATCAGGTGTGCAAGACCGTTCGAGATGCAAGCTCCGATCCAGGTTCTGTCTTCGGAATCGCCCCTGGAACCGGGCGTGTTCGGCATCTTTCGCCCGGTTTTGCTGCTGCCGGGGGGTATTACGGATCGGCTTGAACCATCGCATTTGCAAGCGATTCTTGTGCATGAACTTTGTCACGTAAGGCGGCGGGACAATTTGTTTGCCGCGGGTCACATGCTCGTGGAAGCCATTTTCTGGTTCCATCCACTGGTGTGGTGGATCGGTTCACGCCTGGTGGAGGAGCGCGAGCGCGCTTGCGACGAAGAAGTGGTTCGGCTTGGCAATCAGCCGCACGTTTATGCCGAAAGTATTCTGAAAACCTGCCAGTTCTTTGTGGAATCGCCGCTTACCTGCATGTCGGGTGTAACTGGTGCGGACCTGAAGAAACGAATTGTACACATCATGGGCGGAACTTTTGCCGCACAACTGACGCTTCGGAAGAAAATGCTTCTGGTAGGGGCAGGCATCGCGGCACTTGCATTGCCTTTGGCTTCAGGTCTGATAAATGCTGCGCGAGCTGGCGACAAAGCGCCAGCTACGTTTGAAGTTGTTTCGGTCAAACCAAGCGCAGCCGGAAAATGCGGGCCGATGCTCCAGCTCGCTCCTGGCGGGCGCATCCGCACACCCGGGATCAGTCCGAAGTTTCTGATCGAAGTCGCATACGACGTGAAAGATTCTCAAGTAGAAGGCGGACCACCCTGGATCAATTCCGAATGCTACGATATCGAGGCGAAAGCGGATGATTCGGTCGGCGCCGCACTCGACAAGCTTCCTCCCGATCAGCGCAAAGAAAAGATCGGGGAGATGATGCAATCCCTGCTCCGAGACCGCTTCAAGCTCGCGATCGGCCACACGACCAAAGAGCTACCGGTTTATATGCTGGTGGTGGCGAAAAACGGTCCGAAGGTGAAGCCGTCCGATTTCAAGCCTCCCGAGCATCCGGGCGCCGAACCTTTTCCCCCCTCTCCAAGTCCGCGAGGCGGAAACCGGCCGCGGATGCAGGGAGGGCTCATGATGCGCATGGGCCACCTTGAATCCACCGGCGTCGAGGTGCCGATGCTGGTGGGGGCTCTTTCCATGGTGACCCATCGAGTGGTTATCGACAAAACAGGTCTCTCGGGCCGCTATGATTTCACGCTGAACTGGACACCCGACGAAACTCAACTCCCGCAGGGCGGCCCTGAGCGGCCCGGAGGCCCAGGAGGCGGGCCAATGGGACCCGGCGGGCCTCCACCCGAGTCGAACGGTCCCGATCTATTTACGGCAATTCAGGAACAGCTCGGCCTGAAGCTCGAAGCACAAAAAGCTCCGGTAGACGTTCTCATGATCCAGCATGTGGAGAAGCCGTCGGAGAATTAGCCGGGTCGCCTCATAACTAGCGTCCGCGTGGCTGAGCGTTCTTCCTGTCATTTTCAGAAATATTGCGAATCGGTCAGAGCTATTCGCGACTGGAGTGGAACCGATCACTTTTCAATCCCCACATGAAAGCGGGGCCGACAGGGCTTCTGTTTTCCTCAAACCTGAATGGCCAATGGGTCAGCTTATCAGTCGGGCTGCAACTTCCTATTCACGACTCCTGATCCGCGACAAGCCAGGACGATCTGTTCATGGGATGCATACCAAATAGCGATGTAGTCAATTCGTGCACCCTCAGCGACAAGCCTCTCTTCATCAAACATTCCGGCCTCAATTATGCATGCTCGCCGAAAGGACACCTTCTTCTGATCATAGGGGACGGCGCTGCGATCAGGAAAGAGTTGGCATCCCCGGAGGTGCGAGCGGAGCTTGGCGAGCTCGTGGAGTTGCCGATCTTGGGCATGCGCCGCAGATTCAGGCGCCGGAGCGCTTCCACAAGGTGCTGCTGGAAGGCTGCCAGTCGCTGACTGCTGTACTCTAGCGCCTGGAGTTCCCCTTTGTAGGCATGATGAATTTTACGCGAAATCAGTCGATCTAGAATTTCGAAATGGCTGCAGCAAAGAGTAGGAGCAGTAGAACGGATTTCGACAACATCGTGATTCTCACTGGAGCTGGCATTTCGCGCGAATCGGGATTGGACACGTTTCGCGACTCCGATGGCATTTGGGCCAAGGTGAACGTTGACGATGTGGCGACTCCCGGAGGGTTCGCACGAAATCCGGGACGGGTACACGAGTTTTACAATGCGCGCCGTCGGCAATTACTTTCTGGAGTGGTTCATCCGAACGAGGCGCACCTCGCTTTGGCTGATCTCGAGCGTTCATGGAAGGGCGTTGTGACGATCATCACGCAGAACATCGACGATCTACACGAACGGGCTGGCACCCCAGGCGTTATCCACATTCATGGCGAACTCCTAAAGGCACGATGCAGTGCCTGCCAGAAGCAGACTGCGTGCATGGGCGATCTCAGCATACACACGAGATGCTCAACTTGTGGTGCGTCGGGAAATATGCGGCCGGACGTCGTGTGGTTCGGGGAAATGCCAATGTACATGGACGCAGTTGAAGAGGCACTGGAGAACGCAGATCTTTTCATTTCGGTCGGGACGTCCGGAATGGTCTATCCAGCGGCTGGGTTCGTCGAGATCGCCCGCAGTGCCGGTGCTCACACCGTTGAACTGAATTTGGAGAGATCTGCCGGCGCTTCGTTATTTGATGAGGCGATCTACGGACCCGCGACTAAGGTGGTCAAGGAGTATATTGCGCAGTTAAGTAGACTCCGCACGGGTCGCCGGAGAGGATGATGTGGTCTCGCAAAAACACCCGGACAAAATTACTCATGCGGACTATCAGGGAGGTGCGTAGAGATCGCAAGCTCTTCCTTAAACGAGAACCCCGCGACTTGTTTTATAGCATTGCAACGGAACTGCGCAGTTGGCTAGGAAAGCGGGTGGGTGTGCCACGCTGACCGGGCGCCAGGCTCGAACGTGACGCTGCTTCCGGTTACGCTTGAGGGATTCTTCGCGCTGAAGAGCGACTCGACCCGAACGGAACCGGTGAAGGTTTTATCGGAGCCCTTATTAGGCATTCGAGAGGCGCTGTGAGTAACCGTGATGTTCTTCGCATCCGAAGCCGAAGCAGCAGGCGATTGCGAGCCTGAGGCGGTTCGCGCCTCACTGCGTTCAGCCTCAGTCCATGGCAGCAAAGATAGCGATAGAAGGGCTGTCGCAAGTAGTTCAAATTCACTCCTGAGAAACGCGTACCAGCTTCACCCTCATTAACGTGTAGCTCCTACGGACGCAGCAACGTTTTGATGGCGCGGCGTTCATCCATGGCGCGATAGCCCTCGGCAACCTGGTTCAGCGGTAGCGTCAGGTCGAAGACCTTGCCAGGGTTGATCTTTTTGTTCCCAGATAAGATCGATCAGCTCCGGGAGAAAACGGCGCACCGGCGCAGGGCCGCCGTGGAGATGGACGTGAGCAAAGAACAGCTCCGTGCCGTTGAGCTCGATACCGTGTGGGACGCCGACGTAGCTGACGAATCCGCCAGGGCGAGTGGAACGGATGGCCTGCATCATCGACTCTTGCGTGCCGACACACTCGAGCACGGCATCGGCGCCGGTTCCCTTCGTCAAATCCTTAACCCGTGCAACACCCTCATCACCGCGCTCAGTCACGATGTCGGTCGCCCCCACCTCGCGCGCGAGCTTCTGCCGCGATTCATGACGGCTCATCGCGATAATCCGCTCAGCGCCCATCTGTCTGCCAGATAGCATGGCCAGGAGGCCGACCGCACCGTCGCCCACAACGGCAACCGTCAGGCGCGGCTTCACATTGGCTGCCTTCGCGGCGAACCAGCGGGTACCCAATACGTCGGAGGCGGCGAGCAGACTCGGAACCAAGTCTTGCGAGGGAACATCTTGTGTGGCCACCAGGGTCCCGTCCGCGAGCGGGACGCGCAACATGTTGGCCTGCGCTCCGCCGACGAACTCGCGATGTCGACAAGACGATTGATAACCGTCCTGACAAATGGGACAGGTGTTGTCGGCAGCGAAGAAGGAACCGATAACGAACTGGCCGGGCTTGATCGTTTTAACTGCGCTGCCGACCTCTTCGACGATGCCGCAGTACTCGTGCCCTATCGGGGTCGGCTGAGTTACCGCATTGATGCCGCGATAGTCCCAAAGGTCGGAACCGCACACACAAGTCGCGGACATCCTGATGACTGCATCGGTCGGATTAACAATGGTCGGATCGGGACGTTCCTCGAATCGTATATCCCGCGGACCGAAAATTACCGCTCCTCGCATGGTTTTCCTCCTATCGTTTAGCGCATGACAAAGCCGCCGTCCACGGAAATGGACTGACCAGTAACGTAGCTTGCAGCATCGCTACAAAGCCACAGAACAGCATTCGCAATTTCCTCAGGGCGGCCGACCCGCCCCATCGGGATGCTTTTCTCCATCGCCTTCAGAGCTTCACCCTGGCCGGAAGCGACCATCTGGTCAGACATAGGCGTTTGGATCAGGCCCGGGCAGACGGCATTGATGCGAATACCTCGTGCAGCGTACTCTAGAGCTGCGCTTTTGGTGAAACCAAGTACTCCATGCTTAGCGGCGTGATAAATTCCACGCTCAGGGCCGCCTACGAGTCCTCCCAGCGAGGAGCAATTGACGATGGTTCCAGTTCCTTGCTTGCGCATCTGTTGCAGCTCGAACTTCATGCAGCTCCATACGCCGCGGAGATTGATCGCCATCACCCGGTCGTAATCTTCCCGAGTAGTATCGGCAGTTTCTGCGAGTACATTTTGAACGCCAGCATTGTTGTAAGCGGCATCGAGCTGACCGAAAGTGGCGAGAGTCTGGTTAATCATTGCCTCTACCTGGGCGTCGTCGGCTACATCGCAATGAATAGCCACGGCCTTGTGACCTTTGGCAGTCAGCTCGTCAACTGCAGAACGCACTGATTTCTCATTCCAGTCGGCTAAAGCGACTGACGCACCTGATTCGGCAAATGCCTTCGCTGTAGCAAGGCCCAAACCAGATCCGGCGCCCGTGACGAGCGCAACTTTGTTTTCAAAAGATATCTTCATAAGTTCCTCACCTCTCGAACGGGTTGTATCCCGGTTTTTTGTAGACCGTGTTCCATTAGTCGGTTCTTCTGGTCTTCCGTTTTCCCTTGTACGAGCTTTATAACTACGTGAGGCATTAGTTTTCTCCTTTATCGCCAACGATCATCAACAGCAAACCAGTTTTCCCCAACCTCTGCTAGGACAGTCGCAACGCGATCAATTCCGCGGGCAGATTGGCGCCCCCGGTTGCGACCAGGATGTACTGCTTGCCCTTGAGCATGTAAGTCATAGGTGCTGCAGTGGCATTGCGGGCCAGAGCGATTTCCCCGACAAGCTTGCCGGTCGTCTTGTCGTACGCGCAGAGTTTTGGGTCGTGGATTTGAAACTTGGGCACCATCTCGGCGATGCCCTCCCGCTGAGTGCTGCCTTCTTGGCCAACGATCAGCAGCGTCTTCGTCAGGAGCAGGTGACCGCGCGCGGGGTGCCCGAGGGATCGGAGACCAAGCCGCTGTAACACAGGATTGCTTTGGGCGAGGTCGCCCGCGGGGGCCATCCACCGATGGGTGCCGGTATTCAGATCAATGGCGGTGATCCGACCGTACGGCGGTTTCCACAGCGGCACGCCCTCCATCGTCTCGACGGGAGTCATGTTCCCGTAGTATTCGACGTTCGGTACCGACGACTTAGTGAGAGTAGCCGCGTATGGAAGGGTCACCGACGAGACGTAACAAATCCCAGTCTCCGGATCGCACGCTGCGCCTGACCAGCTCGCGCCGCCCGCGATTCCGGGCATCTCGATCGTCGGTTTCTTCAGTGAAGGTGGCGTGAACAGAGGACCATAGTTGTACTTCTCGAGAATCGCCAGCGCCTGCCTGTGCAGTTCCGGCGTGAAGTCCGTCACATCGTCCTTCGTGACTCCCTGCCGGTCGAATGGGAGGGGCTTCGTCGGAAAAGGCTGCGTCGCGGCGGTTCTTTCTCCGGGTATCGTCGACTGGGGAACGGGCTTCTCTTCGATCGGCCAGATTGGCTTGCCCGTCACCCGGTCAAACACATAACAAAAGCCCTGTTTGCTCATCTGTGCGACCGCCTTCACAGGCTGCCCGTCCACTCGGATGTCGATCAGGTTGGGTGCGCAAGGCGGGTCGTAGTCCCACAGCCCGTGGTGGACCATTTGAAAGTGCCAGACACGCTTGCCGGTCCGCGCTTCCAGGCAGACCAAACTTTCTCCAAAGAGGCCGCCGCCGGGACGATGAACACCGTAGTGATCGTCCGATGGTGTGCTGAACGGCAGGTAGACGTAGCCCAACGCTTCGTCGGCGCTCATCATTGTCCAGACGTTCGTGGCACCCATCGTTTTCCAGGAATCGCCCTTCCACGTCTCGTTACCGAACTCTCCCTGTCTGGGGATGGCGTGAAATATCCACTGCTGCTTGCCGGTGCGGACATCGAAGCCTCGCACGTCCCCTGGTGGCATCTCGGGAACAAGGGGAACATCGTTGACCTTCGATCCCATGACCACGATATCGCGGCAGATGATGGGCGGGGAGGAAACCCCATACAAATGTCGATCGACAGGACGATCCAATCCCTGCGTCAGATCAATGCGACCTTCTTGGCCGAAGGTAAAGATGGGCTTACCCGTCTGCGCTTTGAGACAGATCAGATAGCCGTCGCCAGTGCCGAATAGGATGCGCCGGTCGTTTCCATCCGCCCAGTAAGCAACGCCGCGATGCACGAAGCCGTTGTTGGACGGCGTTCCGGTCTTCCACGTCTCCGGGTCGTAGACCCACCGGGTCTTACCCGTCTCAGCGTCGATGGCCGCCACTTGAGAAAGCGACGTACTGAGGTACAGGACGCCATCCACCATTAGCGGTGTGGATTCCCAAACCCAGGTCTTCAGATGATTCGCTTTCGCAACCTCTTCTTCGGCGGAGCGCCAGGTCCACGCGACACTGAGTCGATTGAAATTGTCTTTGCCGATCTGATCGAGCGGCGAATATTTCGAACTGGCCTTGTCGCCAGCGTAGTTCAGCCATTCGGTTGCTTGGGCCTTTCGCGGCTTGGCGGAGGAATTCATTCCGCTCAGGAAAGGCGTTGCAAATATGGCCGCGCCGCGTATAAGCGCTTTGCGCCGACTCGGCACGGCGTGCTCATGCTCTTGGCCGGAACCGTTAGATTGATTGCGCATGAAAAGATTCTTTCGCGGGATTTCTGCTCATCAGGGCATTGCAGTGCGGTCAGTAATGCTCCCATGTGACCGACCAGTGCTCGTCCGGCCGAGCCGATTTGATAATCAAATGCCGGTTCACGCTGAACTGATACACGCGCGGCAGGTCCTTGGCGACCAGCAGATCGCGCGCAATAGATCCCTCCACGTGATGCGTTACTGTATGAGTCGCTTCGTTTACGTGGTAGCTGCCGAAGGAAGCCTCGTAGCCGGCCTGGAGGTACTCATTTGAAACAGCGTTTGCCGACTTGGGGTACATAAGCTGCACCGACATATGACCATCGCGGGTGTAGATCAGCATGCCCGTTGGCTGAGCGATAGACAGGGGCTTTCCATCCGGTCCTGGTGCAGTTATCGAGACCAGGCGCCATGCGCCGATTAGTTTCTCGCTATCAGAGCCCGGAGTTGGTCGGTTCTTCTCTGCGGACCGTGTCTGCGAAACTCCAATGAGCGCCACAACCGCGATAAAGATTCCGATACGGACTCCCTTCATCTCTATCTCCTTCTCGTGCCGATTAGCGCCCAACCAGCTTCTCGTGAAACTCCGGATAACGCGCTCCTTCGAGCTTGATGTGTGACGACGCACTTTCGATAGCGCTGAGGTCTTCAGGGGTCAGTTGGATGTTCAGCGCTCCGAGATTCTCTTGAAGACGATCGAGCTTCGTTGTGCCAGGGATCGGAACGATCCCTGGCTTCTTGGCCAGCAGCCAGGCGAGCGCGATCTGAGCGGGCGTCGCCTGCATCTGTTCTGCGAACCTGATGAGCAGTTCTACCAGAGCCTGGTTCGCTTTTCGATTCTCTTCGGTGAAACGAGGGATGATGCTGCGAAAGTCCGTGCTGTCGAACTTCGTGTCCGCCGTGATTTTGCCAGTTAGAAAGCCTTTGCCAAGGGGGCTGAAGGGAACGAAACCGATCCCGAGTTCCTCGAGCGTTGGCAGGATCTCTTGTTCAGGCTGCCTCCAAAAGAGCGAGTACTCACTCTGCAGCGCGGTCACGGGCTGAACGCCATGTGCGCGCCGAATGGTCTGTGCTCCTGCTTCTGAAAGACCGAAGTGCTTCACTTTGCCTTGCTGAATCAGGTCCTTCACCGCTCCTGCGACATCCTCGATCGGCACGTTCACATCGACACGATGTTGATAGAACAGATCGAGCGCATCGACCTTTAGTCGCTGAAGCGACGCATCCGCAACCTGTTTGATGTGTTCTGGTCGACTGTTTAGGGCATTCCATTTCCCCCCATCGTTAGGATTGGCTTCCCAACCGAACTTCGTGGCAATCACGACGTTCCCGCGGAATGGGGCTAGAGCTTCACCCACGAGTTCTTCATTCGTTAGGGGACCGTACACCTCGGCGGTATCGAAGAATGTGATCCCTCGCTCCACAGCGGCATGGAGAAGGGCGATCATCTCTTGTTTGTCTTTTGGCGGGCCGTAGGACCAACTCATTCCCATGCAGCCGAGTCCGATCGCCGAAACTTCCAAATCACTCTTTCCCAGTCTTCGCTTTTGCATGGTTTGTCTCTCGGAAGCGTTCCCTCATCTTCAGCCTACGGACGAACGCGTCGCCAGTGATAGTCCGATCCAACTGATTTCTTGCCTATTTCTCTTGCCTCAGTGATCAGCTATGGTTCGCGGCATTATTCTGGGATTGGACAAGCCGTTTCAGAGATTCCTCGGCAACTTGCCTGATGTGTGCTGGCCGGCTGTTCCTGGTTCGGACGCATGGACTCTGCGGATCGACTGCAAAACCAAATTTCGTTGCGATGATCACTTTGTCACGAATGGGCTGTTGCCTTGATCTCCTTTTGAATCCATTCTTTTTTAGGAGGGTTAGCAGCGGATCAGTCCAGCTTCTTCTCTGAGAGGAACTTCGACACCTGATCCGCAATTTGGAGGTTGTTCATATCCGACATCGGGAAGTGGGTGTTGCCGCGGATTCCTATTTCCGGCAGATGCACGACGGTGACGTCGCCGCCGTGGCGGTTCACGACATCCCGCCACCTTTTGGCCATTTCAAAGAAAATGCGCCATTGCTCCTGACCCGGATTGACGCTGGGGGTCTCGGGGATGTTGTCGCCGAAATAGATGACGATCGGTATCTTCGTGAGCAACGTGAACTCCGAGTCAGTCACGGTGAGGGCACTCAGTGCTCTGCCGCCGAAGGTCATGGGCGGCGGCACATCCCCTTGCGGGAAAGGAAAGTCGAAGGCCGGCTCGAAGGAGACGATGGCGCGGACATTCCGGTTCTTGATAGCCGTGCGCCAGCCCAACCCGCCGCTCTGTGAGTGGGTGAAGAGAATGCCGGGCCCGATCTTTTTGAATAGCTCCGAAACAGCCGCTGTATTCACCTGCGGATCGTATGGGCCGGTGTTGGGCACCATCTGCCGGAAGAACTGGTTGAGCGGCTCCGGATCGTGAGAGAACTGTACGCCCGGGTAGAAGTTCGGCCAAGCGCCGAGCCGGAAGATGCCGAACCAGAGTTGCTCGTCGGGCGTCGCCGTGATGTTGACCGGCTGCGTGCTGCGCGCCGCGCGCCCACGCCGGGGCTGGTCAATCAAGTAGACCGGGAAGCGGCGGCGCAGGAAGATGTTTTGGAACCCTTCGCGCCCGGCCGGCGTAGTCTCCCAGGTCTTAGCGGATTGCCCGTGGCCGTGCCAGAAGACGAGCGGAAGTTTTCTGGCATTGACCGGGATTTGATAAAAGACGTAAGTGTGATCGCCATGCAGCGTCTGCCCCGCAGGATCGGTACCAGCCGGGTTGTACGCGCCCTGCTTGATAGGGTCGAAGGTGCCGGGAGCGGTGACTACAGAGCCGCCGACCGCAAAGCTGCCTTGCTCCTGGATCATCAGCGGCTCTGGCTTGCTCTTTCTGGCTTCTTGTGCGCTTGCTGAAGCAAACACGATGGCTGCCGTCAACGACAGTGCGAAGAAAGACTTCCGATGCTTGCTGCTCATAAAGTTTGCTCCGGTGGTTACTTGAGCGGATGCGTCAGCCCTTGCGCTTTCAGCCAGTAGAAGAACTCGTCGATCCACTAATCGCTCGTTGTGCCTTGTTTGCGCATGCCCCAGCCATGGCCGCCGGAGCTATAGATGTGAAACTCCCGTTTGTATCCGGCCGCCTTGAGCGGGTCGTAGAAGTGGACAATGTAGGCGCCGACGAGTGTGTCCTGCGCCATAGCCATGAAAAAAGGCGGCAGTCCTTGTGGTATCGGCGGCACGGCTGGAAAAGGCGCGCCGTAAATCGGAGCCACGTAGTTCGGGCGCGCATCGGGCTGTATAGCCGTGAAATACAAGCCATTTCGCGACATCGTGACCTTCCGAGTTAATCCCGAGGAATACAAAGCCGCCGCCGGGGGCGATGATTACGGCGGTGCCAGTCGCAGCGGACGGATCCGGCAGGTAAGCGGTCAGCGTCGGCGTCGTCACGTTGACAATTCGCTCCATGTCTCCGGAGTCAAGAACTGTCTCCGGCTGCTTCCACTGTTCCGACCCGGGCGCGACACCCGGCCAAAGATTGATAACCGTCTGCTTCACCTCCCGTGCGCTTGCTGATGCGCTTGCTGAAGTGAAAGAGATCGCTGCCATCAGCCAAAAGGCGATGGAAGACTTCCAACGCTTCCTCCGCATGATCTTTGAAGAACACGCGCAAAACGGGCACGGGTCGGCCGTGCCGCCCCAAGGACCTGCGAGTTCCTCTCCTGTTTGGCGGCACCCAATCCCTGCCCTTTGCGCTTCTGCGATAAACGCTTCGTAATTCATTTCTTCTCGAAAACTTCTTTGGCGACTGCGATCGCGTTCACTGCGTTAGGCCAGCCAGCATAAAACGCGAGGTGGGTGATGGTCTCGATCAACTCCTGCTGCGTCACGCCGTTTTCGCGCGCCCTGACGAGGTGAGCCCGGAGCTGGTCTGGACGGTTCAAGGCAATCAGCGCAGCCACAGTCACCAGGCTTCGGTCCCGTTTCGAAAGCTCCGGACGCTCCCAGATGTCGCCGTACAGCACCTTGTCAGTTAGCTCGGCCAGCTTTGGGTCGAAGTCGCCAATCGCTGCTTGAGACGGCCGGGGCTGTTTGTTGGCGTTGCCTGCTGCTACAGCGCGGAGTGGCGCGCCGTACTGCGCATCGCTGACCTTCTCCATCCATTCCACGGCCTTGCCGTCGAGCTGTTCCACGATGGCGATGTGCGCCATTGAACTGTCCGGCGCGGCGCCGTGCCAATGCTTCTGACCGGGCGGAATCCAGACCACGTCCCCCTGATGGATTTCCTCGACGGGATCACTCCAGCGCTGCACCCGGCCTGTACCCGCCGTCACGATCAGGATTTGACCCAGCGGGTGGGTGTGCCACGCAGTTCTTGCGCCGGGCTTGAACGTGACGAGGGAGCCCGACGCGCGCGCCGGATCGTGCGCCTGGAACAGAGGCTCGACGCGCACGGAGCCAGTGAAGTTCTCGGGCGGTCCCTGCCGGGAAGGCTGCGAGCCTGCGCGAATAATCTTGATCGTCTGTGAATCCCCTGCCGAGGCAGTTCCCGCCTGATTCGTCTGCCCGAGCGCCGATGCCAGTAAGAAAATCGGCAAGACGGTCGCAGCTAGCAGTTTCATTTCCCTTCAGCGCTCTGACATCTTTAGAACTGCTTCAGGAAGCCGAGCCCCTTGGATCGTGATCTTCGAGGCGGCATCTTCGATCTCGTGTAGATCGTTCGGTGTCAGTTCGATGGCGGCTGCGCCTAGATTCTCCTCGAGCCGGTGAAGCTTTGTTGTTCCTGGAATGGGCACGATCCAGGGCTTCTGCGCCAGCAGCCAGGCGAGCGCAATCTGCGCTGGTGTCGCGTGCTTTCTTTCGGCGATACGCTTCAGCAGATCGACAAGAGCTAAATTGGCCTCGCGGGCTTCAGGCGTGAAGCGCGGAGACATATTACGGAAATCGGTGCTGTGGAACTCTGTGCTCGTCCCAATCTTCCCCGTTAGAAATCCGGCACCGAGAGGACTGAACGGCACAAAACCAATTCCCAACTCCTCGCACACGGCAAGCACGCCGTTTTGTTCGGGATCGCGGGTCCACAGCGAATACTCGCTCTGTACGGCCGTAACCGGCTGAACCGCGTGTGCACGCCGGATCGTTTCAGCAGCGGCTTCCGACAGGCCGAAGTGCTTCACTTTGCCCTGCTCGATGAGCCCTTTGACGGTTCCCGCCACATCGTCAATCGGCACGTTGGGATCGACGCGGTGCTGATAGAGAAGATCGATTGCTTCGACCTTCAATCGCTTTAGCGCTGCGTCCGTGACCTGCCGGATATGGTCGGGCCGGCTGTCGAGACCGTAGCGAGTGCCGTCCGGATTGATGCCAAATCCAAACTTGGTGGCAACAACAACGTCATCGCGGAAAGGCGCAAGCGCTTCTCCCACCAGCTCTTCGTTGGCGAAGGGACCATACGCCTCGGCAGTGTCAAAGAATGTGACGCCGCGTTCGACGGCGGCACGAATGATCTTGATGCCTTCCTGTCGCTCCGTCGGTGGCCCGTAGTTGGCGCTCAGCCCCATGCATCCGAAGCCAAGGGCAGATACCTCAACGCCGTTTCTTCCTAATTTGCGCTTCTGCATTGCGTCCTCTGTATCAAGCGTAGGGAAAAACGACGCTGGAGCGGTATCCCAATCCTGCCGAATCATTGCCTGATCCTGCCGAGTTGTATCTGCTCTGTTGCGCCACTGGCCCAATTCACAGTTATCCTTGGAGTGGGGCGTACCGAGATTTCATCGTGAAAAACACTGAAAACAGAGCAATCTTGACACCTGACCGAGTGCGTGAATTACAGGCTCAACTAGCCACTAAGGTTGCACAGCTCATCGGCTCGGCAGAGAAACTGGCAACCGCCATTCCTCGCTTGACGTTGCACCGGAGAACGGCTCCTACTGCTGCGTGCCCGGTTACGTACGAGCCGAGCGTTATTGTGGTCCCTCAGGGCCGTAAGCAGGTACAGATTGGCAGCGAGGCACTAACCTACGATTCGTCCCGGTATCTACTCACCTCGGTCGATCTGCCAACCTTGGCCAGGGTGGTCGAAGCAAGCGACGAAGTACCTTGTCTCGCCGTCACGCTGAAGCTTGACATCGCGATTGTTCGTGAGTTCCTAAGCCGTGAGGAGTTCCACACCCTAGATGCGTCACCAGAGAGTCCAGCAATGTCTACCGGCCCGATTACCGCGGAGTTCCTCAGCGCGTGGTGTCGTCTGCTCGAGCTGCTCTCTAATCCTGAGGACATCCCGTTCCTGAGCGGCTTCGTCGAACGCGAGATCATCTATCGAATCCTGCGTGGACCTGAGGGGGCACGGTTACGGGCAATCGCGACGTTGGGAGACCAGAGTCACCGCACGGCGAAAGCAATCGCCTGGATTAAAGCAAACTATGCGACGCCACTTCGCATTGAAGAACTTGCACAACTTGCCGGTATGGCAGTCTCTACTCTTCACCACCATTTCCGGGCGCTCACGGCAATGAGTCCGCTTCAATACCAGAAGCAAATTCGATTACGGGCCGCGAGGGCACGGATGCTCGCCGATGATGTGGATGCGGCGACTGTGGCCTTTGAGGTTGGATACGAAAGCGCGAGTCAATTCAATCGTGAATACAGCCGGTTGTTTGGCCAACCACCCATCCGTGATATCCGGACCCTACGTTCGCCAAGCGCTCCGAGACTCGAATTGGTCACGACGGCCTAGCGTACGGTCTCCGACGATCAATGGGTGGCCGGCGAAGCTGGCCATCCCCTCCTCCTTTGCCCACTCTCTGTCACCGATTCGGGGATCATTGAGCCAGCGGTACGCGGCTGTGAGCTCCGTGAAGATGCGTGTACATGCCTGAGCTGGCCTGCAACTCCAACATCTTCCCACCGCAACTTAGAGTCCAAATCCGCGCAAATGCCGCATCGAGATGCCGCAATCCTCGACGCTCTCGACCAGACGCTCGAAGCGGTCTTCGACGTCGGGAGGTTGCATGCATTTTTCTCTCCTGCTGCGATGAGCATGAGACTAGTACGTGGAATTCCAAGCTTAACGGCGAGCGGCAGCAACGGTCCAGTGCTCCTCGATTCCGCGCGATTCATGCGGGTGCGCGCTCGGCACTGTTTCAAACGGCCGGTCCGAGTCTCCTGCTCGCTGTCCCGTTGTCTCGCGGGAAATTCCGTGCCGCTGCATCATGGTAATGAGGGTCGTCCTGGGCAGCCCAAGTCGGGCGGCAGCTCCATGTCGTCCCCCAATCACCCAATTGGTTTCACGAAGCGTCGCGATGATGTGCGCCCGCTCGGCGTCGGCGAGCGTTTTAATTGGCCCGGACTCCACGTCACACTGTGTCAAATGCTCGGTCGTTTGCGTGCTCAGTACGGAACCGGTCGTCATGATTACTCCGCGCTCGATTACATTTTGTAGTTCTCGGATGTTGCCCGGCCAATCATAGCGTTTCAGTACCTCCATCACCTCAGGGGGGATGCGATCGATCGACTTGTCATGGCACTTGGCAAACTTTTGAACGAAGTGCTCTATCAACAGCGGGATATCGTCTTCTCGTTCCCGCAATGGCGGCAGCGCGATCGGAAAGACATTTAGCCTGTAGTAAAGATCTGCGCGGAACTTCCGCTCCTGTACCATGCTCCACAGGTCCTGGTTGGTAGCTGCGATGACCCGTACGTCGACTTGAAACGTATGGCCGCCGCCCAAGCGCTCGAACTGCTTTTCCTGAAGAGCGCGAAGAAGTTTTGGCTGCAGCTCGAGAGGAAGATCTCCAATTTCATCCAGAAACAGTGTTCCGCGGTCAGCCGCTTGAAAGCGTCCCATGGTCTGAG
>JBAUZG010000018.1:0-3203 GCA_049585195.1 Bryobacteraceae bacterium
GGTTGTGAATCCGGCCGGCGCCCTGATAGACTAAAGCCGTCGGCAATCGGGGCGTGGCTCAGCCTGGCTAGAGCGCCTGGTTCGGGACCAGGAGGTCGGAGGTTCGAATCCTCTCGCCCCGACCAATTTTCGTCTGAAATCAATGATTTCTGAGTTCGGACCTGAAGTGGGCTCCAGACCATTTAAATGGGGGCAAATCCGCCTCTGATTGATCCTAAGAACGGTTGCTCCGGGTAGCCTAAGTCCTGTTGTAATACAGAAACAGTGCCGCAATTACGGCCATCAAAATCAGGTGGGCAGATATAAGTAGCGAATCGCGGACCTCGCTATTCCACTGTGATCGAACCCATCTGGCCGCCTCGGCTTTGGGGGCTACTGGCTCTTTTTTTCACTTGGTCGAAGTCAAGCCGCTCTACTACTTGCGTTTGCACGTGTTCTCCCAATCGCTCTTGTGTTTGCCGCAATAGCGATAAATTGCTCATCTTTTCCATAGCTCAGCTCGCCCTGTAACAAAACCTAGCCTTAAAAACGCATGCCGGGAATCGAGGCTGCTACGGAATTTCACTACGCAGGACTACAGGTTTTCTCTACGTGGTCCCACGTAGACGGGCCAACTGAAGAAAAGCCGCGGTGCTTGAAGATTACTCAAGAAGGCTCGGCGGCGGTATTCTTGTTTTCACATGGTGAGTTGGTTGACATTCTCATTCGCGCGGGCATACGGCCATTGCTGCGCAATCCCTGTTCTCGTGGCCGCGCTATGGATATGCGGCGGTACGCGCGCTGCCGCGCAAGCGGAACATATGCACGCTGTCGCCACTTCAGTTCCGCTGCAGCCGCTCGCACAGCAGGTGCGCCGCCTGGAGGACGCTCTCGATTACCTCGGCCAGCCGCTTCCCGGCAAGACGGCCGCCGCCATTGATAACGCGATCGCGATGACGGACGAGCCAATGGCCGTCGAGAAGATCGAACAATCGCTCGACCCGTTTGTCCTCGCTTCGATAGATATTAATGCCGAAAGCCGGGTTAAAGTGGAACGCGGTCCGGCCGATCCTCTCCTCGTCCAGGGCGGGTCCCGCTTCTTTCTCGTGAAGGTCACAAATCGCGCGGGCGTTACGTCGCCACTTGTCGCAACGAGTCCCAACAGCGGTCGAGTGTTTATCCGCTCAACCGGCGATCCTGCTCCAAAGATGCTGCTGTCGCCGGCAGACGTTCGCGATCGTTGGGCCGATATTTCCGTATATGACCGTCCTCCGATGGAAAAGTCGTTGTCGGGACTGCCCATCGAATACCAGATCCTCGAGGTTTTCAGCCGCGACGCCGGTCAGCGCTCAGCCGACATCAGCTTTAACGTCGGTCAGGGAACCCAGGACATCGGATTTCGCAACGACATCCTGGTTCTCTTTCACGCCGAGCCTTCGCAGCGAATCAAGCTGCACATAACGGATGAGCACGGTAACCCAACCATTGCCTCACTGACCATTCGCGATCGGTGGAACCGGCTGTACCCAAACCCATCGAAGCGCCTCGCTCCCGATTTCTTCTTTCAGCCGCAAATCTATCGCGCCGACGGCGAGGAGATCGATCTGCCGCCTGGATACTACACCATCACTGCCACCGGCGGTCCCGAATACCGCGCGCACACGAAGGAATTCGCCGTTGACGCCAATGGACCTCGCACGCTCGATTTCCAACTCGATCGCTGGATCGATCCCTCAAAATACGGCTGGTATTCCGGCGACCACCATGTTCACGCGGCTGGTTGCTCACACTATCAGAACCCAGCCGAAGGCGTGCTGCCGAAAGACATGATGCGCCAAATCGAGGGCGAGAAACTCAATGTGGGCGCCGTGCTCACGTGGGGACCCGATTACTACTACCAGAAGCAGTTCTTCTCGGGTCACGACGATTCGCTGTCGGTGCGGGACTGCCGTATGCATTATGACTTGGAAGTTTCCGGTTTCCCGTCGAGCCATGCCGGCCATCTTGTGTTGTTGGGGCTTCGAGAGCAGGACTACCCGAACACGAAAAAGATTGAAGACTGGCCGACCTGGGATCTTCCGATTCTCGAATGGGCGAAGCGTCAGGACGCGATCACTGGCTTTGCGCATTCGGGATGGGGGCTCCAGGTATCAGATCGCAACGTGCCAAGTTTCGAGATGCCGGGCTTCGATGGTATCGGCGCAAACGAGTACATCGTCGATGTTGCTCAGCCCGATGTGGTCGATTTCATTTCGGCTGGGGACACGCCGTTTGTCTGGGAACTCAGCATCTGGTATCACACGCTGAACGTCGGGTTTCGCACGCGGCTGGCAGGCGAAACGGATTTCCCGTGCATCACCGATAACCGGGTTGGTCAAGGCAGGAGCTATATCAAAACCGGTTCCCCGTTGAACTATCGCGCCTGGCTCGACGGTTTAAAGAAGGGACGTACGTACGTCTCTGATGGCCGGGCGCACCTGATGGATTTTAGCGTTAACGGCGTCGAACTTGGCACGCAGGGGAGCCAGGTGACACTCGCGGCGCGCGCTACGATTCACGCGACTATGCGCGTAGCCGCGTTGCTTGACCCCACACCGCATCCAGATATTCAATCCCTGCCTTATGATCAGAAACCCTATTGGACGATCGAACGTGCTCGCATCGGCGATTCTCGCCAGGTTCCTGTCGAACTGATTGTCAACGGGAAAGTCGCAGCGCGCAAGACGGTCGTAGCCGACGGCGTCGTGCGAGACGTTTCCTTTGACGTTCCCATCGAACAAAGCAGTTGGGTGGCGGCGCGTATTCTGCCGGCGGCGCACACAAATCCGATTTTTGTTCTGATCGGCGGTAGACCGATACGCGCATCACGAGCAAGCGCCGAATGGTGTCTGAACGCCGTGCACCAGTGCTGGACCCAAAAGGCGGCGAGAATCGCGCCCGATCAGCTTCCTATCGCGCGCGCCGCCTACGATCACGCAGCCCAGGTTTATCGAAAGCTCGAGGCCGAATCCGAAACCCAATAAGCTAGTGGCGGAGGTTGTCAAACCTGCGGCCGATTGTCGTTCGGCCTCTGGAATTCTAGCCCAAACTTCGTCACAACCACTCCTCTGAAAAACACGCGGAAGACCGCTCCCTCGCGGTCGCGGCTCGGTTCCGGGCTTGCGGTCTTTCATCAGCTTTGGTGGCCCGCAGGGCCATGGGGAACTCCCTCGCGGTCGTGGCTC
>JBAUZG010000019.1:0-52470 GCA_049585195.1 Bryobacteraceae bacterium
TTTACGTCCCGGAGTTCGTCCTTGGTCGCCATGCGCTCGAGCGCGTGCTGAATCTCGCAGTCGCGGCGAGGTACTCTTCCCGGTCGACGGAATGCTCCAGCTGCTTGTCGAGCTGTGCCTGCGTCCGTGCGACCGAATCGGTGATCGTGCTCACGCGTGTGTAGAGATTGATCATCGAAACGATGCCAGTCCCGATCAGCGCCGTGAGCAGGCTAATGAGAGCAGTCCCGCGCGTTCGGCCGAAATGGAAGGTTCCCTCGCGCGCAGCAGCATCGCGAACGACGGTGTACGTGGCCGTTCTTCCGACCGGGGCGGCGCTGCTGCGTCTGGTTGCCATGGCTTTGCCCTCACAAAAGCAGTGCCCGAGTGAAGGCTCGACGTCTCCGGTCAGGATTGCCCAGCGAATTCAAACCCTTTCTGCTACGAACTGCTACATTCTCTGCTACAAACTTTTGCATGAAGCTATAGCAAACTGGAGCAGCGCATTTCCCGTAAGTCGCTGAAAACGCTACGAGGCGTCATGTGTCATTATGCCAGTTTCTGGCTACGAACCAGAAGGCCGGCAGTTCGAATCTGTCCGGGCGCACCACCCTACGTTAACAGTCGTGAAGTTTCGCCGCATCGGGCGCTCGGCTCGGGTAAAATCAGTGAACCCTCAGTGCGGCCGTGAGCGGAAAATTCTCAGATTTTTCCTACCGGGCCGGTTTTTCTGGCTCGGCGAGTTGGGGCCTCCGCCTCTGGCTGGCCGCCGATTCGACGGCAAGCCGCAATCCAGTTGGTATGGCATTCAAAAAACCTACCAGCAGCCGGTATCGCCAGCCTGGAATTACGAATAGCTTTTTCTTGCGCAAACCCTCGAGCGAGGCGTCGACCACCTCCTCGGCAGTCAGCCAGAAAGCGGGGGACGCGAGCCTCTCGCGCGTTAGCGCGATCCGGTCGTGGAATTCGGAATAGGTGAAGCCTGGACACAAGGCTTGGACTCCCACGCTTAAGCCTGCGCTCCTTAGTTCAAGGTGGAGTCCCTCAGTAAACGCCGTCATCCAGCTTTTGGTGGCCGAGTAACTCGTGCTTCCAGGCCCACGCACAAACGCAGAGACAGAAGCCACATTGATGATGGCGCCGAAATTACGCCCGACCATGTTTCCAAGCGCCGCGTGCGTCAGCCGCACAGTCGCCATGACATGCAGCTTGTGCATGAGCTCCTGCTCCTCGATTGGGCATTTCCAGAAGTAACCCTTTGTTCCGAATCCGGCATTATTGACCAGCAAAGCCAGATTTTGTTCCGATGCGATCCGCCCTGCCACTCTGGCCAGACTGTCATCCTCTGTCAGGTCGGCAGCCATGACTTCGGACTCAGTTCCGTGAGCGCGCGAGAGTTCGCCGGCGAGAGTTTCGAGCTTGTCCTTGCGGCGTGCAATCAGGATCAGATTGTGTCCGGATGCTAGCCTGCGCGCAAACGCTGCGCCGATTCCACTGGACGCGCCTGTAATTGCCACGACGGTTCTCAAACCGCTACCTCCAGGGAATCTGACGCCGTCCTTTGCGTCAGCCGCCATTTTTTCTCGCCGCATCCTGATACTTCTTTGCTATTTCCGGTTCGGAGAGCACCTTAATAAAGATTCCTCCCACGACCGATCGAGCCTGAAAGCCCACCTGTTTCCCGGAAACGGTATCGAACCAGTCGGTGAGCGGCACGCGGCTCGGAGATTCATCGGCAAAATGATAGGCGGGTTCAAAGAGCTGCTGGAAGCCGTTCTTCGAGGGTGCCAGAGTGGCTGTCCAAGCGAGCCAGTCGATTTTAGTGTACGTAGCGCGATTGTCCAACGGCAGCCCATATTTGTTGATGTGAGTGAGATAAAACGCAACTTCTTTTTGCACGACAGCGCTGGGGAAGAGGTGCATGCCAAGAAGGTTATCCCACACCAGGTTATATTTCTGGCTCCAGGTTCCTGGGCGGTCAAACGCTAGTTTGAAGTGATCTCCATCCTGCGCCATTTGGATCCAGCGCTGGGTGTAGGATCGCGCGGTGTCTTCGTAGTGCTTGGCTACATCCGCGTGGCCGAGAGCCGCGGCCAGCTTACCGTACGCCGCCAGCGCGAGGATGGCTTTTATTGAAAGATTTGCGTTGTGGGCGAGATGACCGGCGAAGTCGTCCGTACAGAGCTGATTTTCGGGATCGAGCCCTTTGTTATTCAAATACTCGGCCCATCTTGTAATCACCGGCCAATACTTGCGCGCGAAATCTGCATTTCCATCAATTTGCTCCATTGCGGCAATCATGAGCAGCATGTTGCCGCTCTCTTCCACCGGCATTTGGTCCTCTTCGGACATTTCGCCGCCGCCATATTGCTGGCCATTGGCGAGAGGATACCGGCCGAGGTCGTGCGGTGCGAAAGGGAAACGCCACCTAGGCAGATTTGCGTAATCGAGGATCGGCTGTAGCTGACCTTTGAGCAATCGCGTGTTGAAGAGAAGGAAGAATGGAGAACTGGGATAGGTGACGTCGACGGTATCAATGGATCCGTTGCTGAAATTTTCTTTCGAAAAGAACAAAGGCGTGCCGTCCAAGTCGGCCGTGAGTTTGTGCGCCCCTAGCGTTTGCCTGTAAGCCAGCGCGCACAGTTGCGCGTAGTCGCTGCCACCGGCGGCATCCAGGTCGCCCATCAATTCGTCGTCAAACTTTTTGCACCTTGCCTCGAGCGAATCATAGTCTCTGAGTGCCCACTGAATCAGATCTGCCGCTTCCGCTCCATTTCTGCGCCAGTAAGGACGTAGCTGCCTATGAAAATATTCAATTGAATACAAGTCGTCATAGGCGATAACCAGGTGACGCGATGCCGGCTCGGCTCCGACGCTTCCAAGCCGAAATGCATAGGCCAACACTGGCGTGGGTTGTGCGTATGGCTGCATTACGCGGAGATCGTCGGAATCGGGTATGCGGCCCGAGGCGATAAAAGACGACATCGCCGCAGTACGGACACCCGCGGTTTCCGATTCGCCGTCCCTGGGAGGAGCGAATACATAAAGATATCCCCAATCGATGCGGAGATTATCACCGGACTTTTGCAAAATCGGTTGTTGTTGGCTTCCCATTCTCAGCACGTTCAAAATGCCTAGCTTAAAGCGGGACCACACGACCGGCTCTTCAAGCGTGTTCACAACGATTTGAGCGCCCGCGTCAAAATAGACGTCAATATCGTGACTCCGGCCATCGGTGGAGTGCGCGGCCCAGGTGAGATAGCTTGCGGGCCTTGAGAGAACGTCCAGATCGTCAGGCAGAGCGGGAGTAAGAAATGTCAGTGTGAGGGCGACTCCCTCACCCGCAAAATCGTAAACCGTGCGCGTCGGGAAAACCGCCAGATTGGTTTGCGGTAGCGCCGGCACGCCTTTGGGCTCGATACCCATTATGCGAAAGGTCCGCCCATCAATTCGAACCAAGCTTGAAAGGGAATGCATGGTTCCCGTCCAGTGCTTGGTGGGGGAGTCGGTCAGCTTATCCGACATCGACCAGATGCTGAAATAAGGATCATGCACCACTAAAGGCGTGGCGGGCGGGCGGAACGCAGCCCGAACAGCAAGAGGGGCCAGCAACAGGCAAAGCGTTTGAAAGGTTGCGAATCGCATTCAGGTATAGTAAGCATCTCATCACATGGTTCGGAGCGGCCACCAAATTAGGCGCTTTTACGTGGTTTTCGCAGCTGCGCTGGTCTGGTTTGCGCTGTTGCTCCAGTCTTATTTAATTGTTGTTCGTGTGCTCGCCTCAGGTTTACCCGGCCGCTATCTGTATCCGTTTATTGACGCCGGCGCGATTGGGTACGGGCGCACGCTCGGTAATGCGGTAATTCTTTCCTGCGCCTTCCTCGGAGTTAGTTTGGTTGTGGTTGCGATTGGCCGCGTAGTGCGAGGAGAGCGCTGAACGCGATAACGAAATAATCGTTGCCGGATTCGACAGACAGTGTCGGACTTATCGCATCTATCCGTTTCGAGGGTGAGCAGCTGCATCATAAGCGACGGCAGATTCAGCCCTCGCCAAAAGCCCCGCCAGGTCTTCTCCGGATGTGTATTCCACTGCTCCTACCGAGCATCGGATCGTGATTTTTGCCGTCCCGAAAGGGACCTCGATGTCCCAGGGCCCGTTTACGAGCTGGCGAATTCTCTCGCTCCGTTCTTTCGCACGGACCAAAGTAGACCGCATGACCACTAGGAATTCACCATCTGTCCAGGGATGAAGGCGATCGAGACTGCCTAGCGAGGCGGCGACGCGCGCCTGAATCACGGAGAGCAGCTGGTTGCGACAGGAGGGACTCCAGTGTTGCGCAAGCTCCTTCATATCGTGGATTCTGACCAAGATGAGGCTGAACAGGGTACAGGTTTCCAAGTATCCGTTCAACGCTGAGGCGGCGTCGAGCCGCTGCTCCTGTCGGTCCGCAGATTCATGCGAAACTCCGTCACTCTTTACACGCAAGGCCTCAATTTGCTTTTCGAATCCGGCTTCTCTCGTCTGGGTGTCCTCTGCAATTGCCACCACGCAGGACCTCAGCTTTCGGATCTGTTCCTGAAGACTGCGGTGAGTAGCCAGGAGGTCGCCCTCGAAAAGCGCGTCTTCGAGGCCGGTCAGAACGGAGTTGAGTTGTTCGCTGTGCTCCTGATCCTGTTTTGCGATAGCCGCCACGAGAGCTTCCAACGCCAGAACAGTTTTGCGAAGCTGGAGTTGCTCCTCCTCGAACGTGGTTTCTTCCTGGTTCCGATAATCCGTCAGGATTTCAGCCAGCCGGAATGCAGCCGATTCCAGGATCTCATTCGTCGTCGTGCGGCTGACTGTTGCGATGAGGCGATCGAGGCGGGTCTGGACTTCTCGTTTGAAGTCCGGGCTGGTCACAACCAGGTTTGTCCGGAGATCCCGAAGAGCGGCGCGGTAACAATGTAGGGCAGACTCTGCCTTAGGATCGTTCCCGTCTAATTCCTTTATCAGCGATTTTAAAGACAAATTCACCTTAGCTCCGGCTCGCCACAGAACATATCGGCGTAAATACCGCGAAGCATTAGGGGTATGGGAGTTGCTCGGCCCCGCCGGCTACTGTGGTGGTTGTGTCGACCCGAGCAGCTTGGGCCTACACTGGATTTGGAAAGAAGTCGCTTATTCTAATGCTCGGGCCCTCCGCCGCTCGTGATCCGTTATTGATCAACACGGTCGGTCATTCGATCGGTCTATTGCTGTTTGCCGTCCTGGTCGCCCTTCTACTTCTTGATTGGCGTCGAAACGGCATCAAACAGACCGGGCTATCTCTTACCGCCGCGATCCTGGCACTGTTGTGGAACTTGGGCTCCCTGCTAGTTCTCGCTTCCGCCGCAAATTCGGACAAAACGTTGGAAGCGCTGGTAACCTTCAGTTTTTCCGTGCTGAGCGTGCTTCCAGCCGTTTTATTGAATATCGTATTGCAAGGCAGACAGAAGGCGATTGTCCTGGGCGGATACGCTGTGAGCGGAATCGCAGTGGCGCTGCATCTATGCGAACTGAGTTCAGCGTCATCCCCATTTCGGGAATGGGGACTGCTAGTTGTATCCGGCGGTTTTGCGGGTCTTCTCGGTCTGGCCATACTGGTTTCAGTCCGTTCGAAACAAGCCCAATCCGATTTCAGGAGCCAGCTTATTTCCCTCGGCTGTTTACTTCTTTTTGCATTATCCTTTCTGCATTTCGGATACGGGCATCCTGCCGCGGCGTGGACAGCGGAAGTGACGTGGCATCACGCAGGCATACCGCTGATTCTCATCGTTCTGTTACAGGACTATCGTTTTCTTCTTCTCGATGTTTTCTTTCGCTTCTTGCTTAATTTCGGGTTGGCTGCGGCGTTCGCGCTCGCTGTCTTCCTGACAGGCGACCACTTACATCTGTGGAGCAAAATAGCCCAGGACGCGTTTTGGAGCGGTATCGCGATTGTCACGGTTTGTCTGTCGTTGATCGTATTTGCCGAGTTGCGGCGTACCCTTCAGCGTCGGCTCACTTTCACGCTGTTCCAACGGAATAATCTCGATGGCTGCGCGCACCGGCTGGTAGCGGATCTCACAGCGGCGCAGAGCGAGCAAGAAATGTTAGATGTGGCGGCGGCGGCGCTGGCACACTCGATGGGTGCTCGCCAAGTGGCTATCGAAAACTCCAGAGACTTTCCGGCACGACAGCTTACGCAACCTGTCGTGGCGGGAACGCAGCCGCGAGATGGGTTGACCAACGATCGCGCTTGGGCGAACATAATTGCACCGGTTCGTCTTTCTCAGGGCGAGTCTTACTGGATACTGCTCGGCTCGCGGCGCGGCGGCCGGCGCTACCTGAGTGAAGACCTCGAAGCTCTTGGGCGGCTGTCTGCGATCGTGGCCGAGCAAGTGGAGCGGTTCCGTCATCAGACTCTGGAACGACTGGTAGCGCAAGCCGAGCTGAGGGCTCTTCAGTCCCAGATCAACCCCCACTTTTTGTTCAATGCCCTGAATACTCTATACGGAACCATCGATAGAACATCTCGCGAGGCGCGGCAAATGGTGCTCAATCTGGCCGAGATCTTCCGCTATGTCTTGCAAACCGACCGGCAGTTTATCCAGCTTCAAGAAGAACTGAGGATTGTCCGCGCTTATCTCGATATCGAGAAGCTTCGGCTCGGCGATCGTCTTGAGGTCTGCTGGTCGGTAAGCGAGTCCGCCAAGTCCGTACTCATTCCCGTGTTGTCGATACAGCCAATTGTGGAAAACGCCGTGAAACACGGTATTTCGGCAAAGCAAGGAAAGGGAATCGTGCGGCTTGCCGTCGAGTCGCGCTCCGATGAAATCTGCATTCGTGTGGAAGACACCGGTTCTGGGTTCCGCAAGGAGCCAAGTCCGTCATTTGGCGCTGGAGTTGGACTCGAGAATGTGAGGCAGAGACTCAATCTTTGCTACGGCAAGGCTGCCGAGCTCACTATTCGGTCGAGCGAAAAAGGCAGTACCGTCAGTTTCCGTGTCCCCGCGGCACCGCTCGAAACGGAGCCTTCGCGCTCAACGGAAAAACCGATTCGTTCGGCTGAGGCCGCAATCCACTTGGCTTAAAGGCGGGCGCCTCCGACAGAAATGCGTACAATGGCAACAACAAGACGTTGTTCTTCGACAACTATTAAGCCTGGAGCGTGCCCGAGACTGAAACCATTCACGGCCAATGCGGGATTTTGGTTCGCCCCCTCAAATTGAATTCGCGGTTAACGCGGCAAAGGGTCCTTCTGATGATTCGCCTAACATTGCACTCCGCAGTTCTTCTTTCATTTTTTGTGGCCGTGTCCGCCATCGCCCAAGACTCGGAAAGTTCCCGCGCCGCTAACGCTCAGCAGAGACCGCCGGGCAGCAATCAAGGGCGGTCGATGATCGTCACCAAGTATGGGATCGTGGCAACGCCGCAATTTCTGGCTTCTCAGGCCGGCGTAAAAGTGTTGGAAGCGGGCGGTAACGCGGTCGACGCGGCCATTGCGGCAAATGCCGTTCTTGGAGTGACCGAGCCTTATGTGAATGGCATGGGTGGTGACCTGTTCGTGATCTATTACGAAGCGAAAACCGGCAAGCTTTACGGACTCAACTCGAGCGGCTGGACGCCCAAAGCGCTCACGATCGACTATCTCAAGAGCAAGGGCATCACGAAAATCGATCCCATTGGAGTGCATGCCATCACTGTGCCGGGATGCGTGGCCGGATGGGACGCTCTGCGCAAACGCTTCGGTACCATGCCGTTCGGCTCGCTGCTGGCGTCCGCCACCTACTACGCGGAGAACGGCTTTCCCCTGGCCGAATACAACGCGCGTCTCTGGATTAGCCCGATCTTCCTGAAGCAACCCGGTTATGTCACCACCTACATGCCAGGCGGCGTGCGTCCCGGCTTGGGCGACATGTTCAAGAACCCCGCGTTGGGGGAGTCGTTCCGCCAGGTATCGGCCAAAGGGCGTGACGCTTTCTATAACAGCTCGCTCACCGAAACAATGGTCAAGTTCCTGCAATCTCAAGGCGGCACACACACCGTCGAAGATTTCGCCGAATTTCAGCCCGAATGGGTCGAGCCGATCTCAACGAGCTATCGCGGTTGGACTGTGTATGAACTGCCCCCAAACGGTCAGGGCATTGCGGCTCTTTCCATGCTCAACATCATGGAGCATTTTCCGATGGCCGATTACGGGCACAATTCGGCGGCGGCGCTGCACGTAATGATTGAAGCGAAAAAGCTAGCCTATGCCGATATGGTGACTTACGTGGGCGATCCGCGATTTGGTCCGGTGCCAGTCGCGCAAATGTTGTCGAAGCAATTAGGAGCAGAACGAGCCAAACTCATTCGGATGGACCGGGCAGCCTGCCACGTTGTCCCCTCCGATCTCAGCGAGAAGTTAAGCTCACGGGGCAGCGAGACCATCTATATGTCGACAATTGACAAAGATGGCAACATCGTATCCCTAATACAGAGCAACTACGGAGGTTATGGAACGGGCATGGTCGCTCCCGGCGTCGGCTTCTCGTTTCACAATCGCGGCGCCGGATTCGAGCTCGAGCCTGGCAAGCCGAATTCACTGGCGGGTCATAAACGCCCTCTGCATACCATCATTCCCGCCTTCATGGAAAAGGGAGACCTGCGCATCGGGTTTGGCATTATGGGTGGCTGGAACCAAGCACAAGCGCACGCGCAATTTGTCGCCAACGTCGTCGATTACGGAATGAACATCCAGGCCGCATTGGAGGCCGCGCGTTTTACCAAGGGGACATTTGAGGGCTGTGATGTCAGCATGGAGTCCCGCATTCCCGAGTCTGTCCGCGATGAATTGACGCGCCGCGGCCACATTATTCGGCCATTGGGTGACATTTCGAACGCCGTCGGTCAAGGCGAAGCGGTGATGCGCGATACCAAGCGCGATGTAAATTTCGCGGGCTCTGATCCGCGTTGCGACGGCGAGGCGATTCCGCAAAATCCCGTCAGTTTCTGAGCCGATTTGCACGCTGGTTTATGGCGCCGCTTCTCGACGGCGGAAACGTGGAAGGCGCTGTCCTCTCGGGAAACCAGCGCTCGACCAATTTGATGCAGCGAATCCCTAAGCTGCCGCCCAGATGATAACCGAGCAACGTGGTTTCGCCTGGCCCGGTACCCTGACGCCGGTGATCGATTCAAGGATTCGCTTCGGCCTGAAGAAAGCATGAGGTAAAGGCGGATTGAATGGCGTGAGGTGGCGCACCTTCCGAAATACGTTTTCTTCATGGCTTAGCACGGAGGAAGCGGACATGGTGACGGTAAAATTAGTCCTTGGAACGCCAACATAACAAAGACGATGCGTTAAGGGCACAAAAACCGCAACGCCTGGAGGGACAACACGAAGAACAATCCGCGTTGCGACACTCACGCGGTAAGCCCGAGCGAACTGGTAAGTTAGAGATGAGGTGAGGTGCGAGAGTGGTTGAATCGGGCGGTCTCGAAAACCGTTGAACCTTCACGGGTTCCGTGGGTTCGAATCCCACCCTCACCGCCAGAAAATAAAGGACTTAGCGGGCTTCGCCACACTCCTGATTTCCAGCCATTTCCTAGCTGAGCAAACGTGGTGCAAAGGCACCGGGGAAGTTGGGTTAATCATGCTATTCTGTGTCGGACCGTGCCATGTGTTCTGCCGCGTAGCTTCTATTAACTTTCTCGGGCTGACCCTCGGGGGAATTCCCGTCCCGTAATTTGAGATTTCTGCCCAGCTACAATCCCGCGCGAAGCGCCCGACCCGCAGAAATCGCAAAAGGTGTTTCACGTTTCGCAAAGCCCCATGATGCGCACGATTCACTCGATCGCCCGGTTAACCCATTCCCTTTCGCGGCTGAGGTGCTTGCGGCCCGCTGACTTGAAGGCGTACACGCGGACGCGGCGCTTGTTGGCGGAAGTCGACCATTTTGTTGTGACCCATCCCTCAATCAGAAGCCGCTGCAAGGCTGGGTAAAGCGAACCTTCTTCTGTTCTCAGGACCTCGCCTGAGTCCTGCTCGATGCGCTGGGCGATGGCATCCCCATGCAGAGACTCGCGACTGAGTGTTGCCAGGATGAGGCCGTCCAGTGTGCCCGGAAGAAGATCGGATTTAGGAGGTGATGCCAAGAACTTTCACCAAGCGTCGGCAATCGGAAATTGGGGTGTGCTCACGGCGGACACAAAAGTTACTCTGATCGCTCACTCCACTAGTTTCGGGTTTCGCGTTGCGTCCCTGGTCAAGAACTCCGAAGGGATCCAGCTTACTTTGCTACTTAAAGGGCATTGGCTGTGAATGCAGCCAGCTCACGGAACAGCACTTCCGCTCCTGCCTCTTTCTCTTCCTGAGGCAGAGCAAGTTGTCGCTCCACCCGTGCTTCCATAACATCCAAAGCGGACGGATCCGCGGCACCAGACAGTGACTGCAGCAGAAGACGATGAGCACGCTTTCGCTCCATGACTTCCAAACCGTCCAGGATCTGGCGATGCGAAGGCCCCTCCCAGATGGCAAGGATCATGGCTTCCCTCAACCAGCGCTCGACGCGGTACTCTTGCAATGTCCCAAGACCACCGTGCACCTCCATTGCCCATTTCGCGGTTTGGACCGCGAGTTCCGCGGTCCAGTACTTTGCAAGATGAACAACTAGCCTGAACAAATGATAGCGTTCTGGGTACGGAGGCTTCTCTTGCCATACCTCAGTTAAAAGCTGGAGTGCCTTCCATGCCAGTTTCGCGGCGGCTCGGAGTTGCCGAATGCGGTCCTCAAACTGATGTCTCATCAACGGCTGCTCGATTAAAGGTTTGCCAAAGACCATTCGGTCTTTGGCGAAGGTAAGGGCATCCGCCATGGCGCGTTGGGCAAGCGCGACACTCCCTACACTGTTGGCAACTCGCGACATATTCAGCACTTCGAGGATGAGGTAGACGCCGTCTTCGGGTTTACCGAGGAGCCAAGCCTCAGTCTCCCGTAATTCAATTTCTCCAGTCGGCACGGAGCGGGTGGCGATCTTGTCTTTGAGCCGCCGGATACGGTAATTGAGCTGACCATCGTGGCGAAGGCGAGGGATGAGGTACATCGCTAAACCCCGCACATTGTTTGGCGCGCCTTCAGGCCGCGCGGCTACAACCGCCAGCTCCGCCCCCGCATTGCTGGCGAAGTATTTGTCTCCTGTTAACAACCAATGGGTCTCGGCAGGTCGGGCAACGGTTTCCACCGTGGCACCCAGGTCGGAACCGCCTTTGATCTCGGTCATCCACGTGGCGCCTTGCCATACCGTCTCATCTTTCTGTAACAACGTCGGCACAAGCCGCCGCTGAAGATCGGCGTTACCATATTTCAACAATGGAATCAATGTTCCCAGTGAAACCGTATAGGGGCAAGCCAATCCCGGATCGTAAAAGGAGGTAGTGTAGATGCCCAGACCGGCCGGCAAGAATGTGTTTTCTTCCAATACACGCCAAAGCAAGCCCGTCGTATACCCCCTTTTCAACATCCTCCAATACTCGGGCGAGTACAAAAGTTCATCAACGCGATTTCCTGAACGATCAAACATTCGCAGCCACGGCGTGCCTGCACGATCCACGGCGTCCGAAATTTGTTGTCCTTCTTTTTCCCACCAACCTTCATATTCCTGCAACCAATGCGGCGGCCTAACGTTCATTGTGGATTGCACAAAGCGAACCGGTGACAGTAGATCTTCAAAGCTCATGCGGAAAATTATCGAGGTAGGCTCTATTGTCGTACAGCAGAACTTTTGAATGCTGATTGGAACATTTATTCAAGTGCGCTTTAGGTTTAAAAACACAGGAGATCGCAACTTACTTCCGCAATTACGAGCGGTGGTCCATGCCTTGGAAATTGGCGGTGGGAGAAGTCGATGGTGAACCCGCAGTTATCATCCTGGAGCGGGGCGTCGATACGTGGACGCCTTACTCAGCCGTCCGGCTCGATGTCGTTGGCCAGCGAATCGAGCGTATAGTCGATTCTGCGCATCGTTCGTGGATGTTTCGTGCAGCCGCATCTGTCTCGGTGGCCGAGCCTTCTTAACGATAACGACCCAGGTGGTCAAAACGCTATCCGATTTGCTTTGCGCGTTGCCTACGGCCAGGCATTACACTCCGTCTATGGACGAAATAAACGGGTTCGGAGGACCGCCCGATACACGAATCGCCGTCTATGGAACCTTGGGCCCCGGCCGAGTTAACCATCACCAGATCTCATCTTTAAAGGGTAAGTGTCAGCGCGGCACGGTGAGGGGCAAGCTATTTTCCTCCGGCTGGGGAGATGCACTTGGCTTTCCTGGATTGATCTTGGACCCGCTTGGCCCGGCCGTAGACGTCCACCTTTTCGAGTCGGCGGACCTACCGGAACATTGGGCCCGGCTTGACGAGTTCGAAGGAAGCGGCTACCAGCGTGTGGTTACAACGGTAAACACAGAAGAAGGCGAACGGAGTGCCTGGATTTACGTCCTCGCTCAGGAGCACCCATAGGGATCGAGTCCACGATCACCGCGCCGCGAACCGGCGATGAGGATGTCCACCAACCGCCTGGCGCTTTCCTTCCAATCAGGACTTGACTCCAGATAGGCGACGCCGACTAAAGCTCGAAGTAAATCGACGGGATCAACATCTTTGCGTACGTCGGCGCTCTTAATCGCACGCTTCACCAGTGCTCGCATGGCTTCATGGACCGGAGCGTAAGAAGCTTCTACCACCTTCGAGCGGCTTCCGGGCGAGGCATTCAGAGCGGGGGCGATGATCTTCTTGGTCGCAATGTAATCAACGAATAACAGCATCCACGCTCGCAACGCTTCAACTGGTGACATCGTCTTTGCAAATTTTCGCTCTGTTGTGGCCAACCTTTCCACCTCGGTTCGATAGACCGCCTCCAGAAGCTCATCACGCGTCGGGAAATGTCGATATAGTGTTCCCGGACCGACGCCTGCCTCTTTCGCGATATCGTCTAGGCTGGCATTTGCGCCGGACCGCGTGAATGCCTGTTTGGCAACTTCGAGAATGCGTTCTCGATTGCGTTGCGCATCCGCACGCGGCCTGCGCTCAGACGATCGTCGACGCTTAACAGCCATTTTGAAAATACTTGCAACCGGAGACATCCTCCGATAATCTACACTGGCGGAGACACTCTCCGTTTTACCGAAATTGTCACGGCTCGTCAACGTCTTGTTTTTGTGAGTTACGCCATCGAACGAGTCGTATAAGGAGCAAAGAATATGCGAATCTTCGTAACTGGAGCGACGGGCTTCGTCGGCTCCGCAGTTGTCCGGGAGTTAATCGACGCCGGTTATCAAGTGCTTGGTCTCGCTCGCTCAGATGCGGGTGCGAAGTCTCTGGCCGCGGCCGGCGCTCAGGTTCATCGCGGTGATCTGGAAGATCTCGAGAGCCTGCGAACCGGCGCGGCCATGTCGGATGCCGTAATTCACACAGCCTTCAACCATGACTTCTCGAAATTCGCGGAGAACTGCGAGACGGACCGGCGCGCCATCGAGACGCTCGGCTCCGCGTTCGCCGGCTCTGACCGCTCGCTGATCGTCACCTCCGGGCTCGCGGTTGTGGCAGCTGGCCCCGTCGCGACTGAGAACGATCCGCCTTTTCCCAGCTCGGCCACGTATCCTCGAGCTTCGGAAGCGACAGCCGCATCGCTGGGGACGCGCGGCGTGCGCGTGTCGGTGGTCCGCCTTCCAGCCTCAGTCCATGGCGACGGCGATCATGGATTCGTTCCGCGGCTTATCAACATCGCGCGTGAGAAGAACGTCTCTGCGTATGTTGGCGACGGGCTCAACCGCTGGCCCGCGGTGCACCGGCTCGATGCTGCAGCTCTCTATAGGCTCGTTCTCGAGAAGGGGTCTGCCGGAGGCCGGTATCACGTGGTTGCCGATGAGGGCGTGCCGCTCAAAGATATCGCCGGTGTGATCGGCAGGCGCCTGAACGTACCAGTCGTCAGCAAGACCCCTGAGGAGGCGAAGGACCATTTCGGCTGGTTCGCGATGTTCGCAGCGATTAATCTGGCGGCCTCCAGCCAGCGGACGCGGGAACTGCTGGGTTGGGAGCCGAAGCAGCAGGGTCTCATTCAGGACCTCGATCGGCCAGGTTATTTCGAAAGCGAAACAGGCGCCTTCACGATGGCTTAGCAGCGAAGAAAGAAAAAGGAACGAATAAATGGAAAACAAACGGACACCACCGAAATGCTGCGGACAGAGTAGATGAGTTCCCAATCAGCCTTCGTCGCGAAGCACTGTCATTGGATCCACGCGGGCCGCCCGCCTCGCTGGAACCCAGGCTGCCAGTATGCCTAGAAGAGTCATCAGGACACCGGCAGTTGCGAGTGCTGCCGGGTCTAGCGCGGATACCTGGAACAGGAGACTCTTCAGAACCCTCGTCAGCACAAATGCGCCCGCCAGTCCGCCAGCAAGGCCCATAATGAGCATTGAGAACGCGCTGCGCAGAATGTGCGACAGCACGTCACCCGAAGACGCACCTACCGCCATGCGGATGCCGATTTCGCGTCGCTGCTGGCTCACGGCGTGGGCCAGAACGCCGTAGAGCCCGAGCGCGGCCAGTAGAGCCGCAACCGCGGCGAAGGCGCCGACCACCCAGGTGGGCTGCCTCACCCATAGCGTGCTCTGCTGCTTGACCTGTTCCATTGTCATCACATCCCCCAGAGGCAGATTGGGATCGACCTGCCGCACCGCTTCACGAATGCCGGACATTGCCGCTGCCGGCTCCGTCTGTGTGCGGACCACCAATTTGATGTCCTGCCGCGGGGCCTGGGCCAAGGGTATATAGGCCACTAACTCTGGTGGCGCGTTCAATCCACTTGTGCGCTCACTGCGAATCACTCCCACGATCTGCGTGTTCACACGGGACTCGGGGATGGGGCCGTAGCCGGGCACGTCGATGCCAACCCGCCGCCCAACGGGCTTTGCCATTCCAAATCTTTTCGACATTTGCCGGGCCAGTTCCTGGTTGACAACTGCTACCGGGGGAGCGCCCGCGCGATCCCCAGTTTCAATTCCGCGCCCAGTTACGACAGGAATTCCCAGCGCCCCGAAATAGCCAGGATCAACAAGCTTCAAACGAACCAGGAGGGGGTCCGGCACTCCGGGCAAGCTCATATATTCGCCCCATTGCACGCCTTGAAGAGGCAAGCTCTGCGAAACCGACGCCTCTTCGACTCCGGGCACGGCTTCGAGCCGTCGAATCATCGTTTCGTAAAATCTGACAGCGCTCTCCGGAGTCGGATATGCCCCCGACGGAAGATCGGCCGACATCGTAATAATGTGGTCGATTCGCACGCCTGGATCCACCTGTTGAAGTTTCAGCAGGCTCTTGAACAGGAGCGCCGCGCCGCAGATCAGAACGACAGAAGCCGCAACTTCGCCTATGACGATCGCTCGGCGAACGGGTGCATGCGAACCCGACGATCCACGTCCGGACTGATTCAAGGCGTCGGACAGCTTGCCGAACGACGTCTTCAGGGAGGGCAGCACACCCGTAAGCATCAGGACAGCCATCACCGCCGCGGCTGCGAACCCAAGCACACGCAAATCCATGCTGAGGTCGGCGGTAAACGGCAGCGATGATGCCACCAATGGCGCCGCCGTACGGAGGAGCAGTGCTCCCAACGCAATGCCGGCCACGCCTCCCAAAAGGCACAGAACCAAACTTTCGGTGAGCAATTGCGCTATTAAACGTTTGCGGCTGGCTCCCAGAGCGGCCCTGACAGCCATCTCCTTCCGGCGGGTCGCTCCTTTCGCCAGCGCCAGATTGGTCACGTTTGCGCATGCGATGAGCAACACCATCGCAACCGCTCCAAACGCTAGATAGATTGAGCGGCGCAGGGTATCACCAACCAGCCTTTTCGCGAACGGATCCACCGCAAAGCCCCAATCCTTCTGAAAAATGACGTCGTTGAGACTGGCTCTCAGCATCGTCATCTTGGCTTGTGCCTGCTGCAGGCTCACGCCGGCGCGCAGCCGGCCGATAGGACTCAGCCAATGCTGGCCGCGGTTCATTTGATCCCGGGCGAAGATCAGCGGCTTCCAGAATACGGCCTCGTCGCGGTCGAAACTCCCCGCGGGTAGAACCCCGACGATTCTGTTTGGTTCACCGTCGAGCAGCAAATCGCGGTTTAGAATGTCCGGATCGCCTCCAAATCGCGCTTGCCAGAACGCGTGGCTTAGCACCACGACCGGTGCCGCTCCCGGCTGATCTTCGCCGCGCTCGAAGCTCCGCCCCAATTGCGGCTTTACGCCGAACACCTGAAAGTAATCGGCCGATACCAGCTTGCCGGAAACGCGCGCCGGGTTCCCGCCCACTACTGTCGCGGCTCTGGTCGAGGACTCAACCGACAACGCCTCGAAGATATCGCTCTGCCGTTTCCAGTCCAAGAAAGTAAGAGTAGTGGTGCCGTTGCGCCCTTCTGGAGTCGACTCCCACACCCGTACCATGCGCTCCGGCTCAGGGAAGGGAAGAGGCTTCAACAGCACCGCGTCAACGATGCTGAACATCGCCGCGTTTGCGCCAATGCCGAGGGCCAGCAAACCAATAACAATCGCGGCGAATCCCGGATCGCGCCTCAGCGCGGCCAACCCGTATCGAAAATCCCTTACCAGATTTTCCATCCATTGGACGCCGCGATGATCGCGATGATGTTCCTTCATCTCTTCGATTCCTCCAAAATGCCGTCGCGCCGCTCGACGCGCTTCGTCCGGTGTCAGCCCTAAGGCGATGGCATCGAGCTCCGCCAACTCCAGATGGGCGCGGATCTCGTTGTCCAACTCATAGTCGAGTTTTCGTCCCCGGAACAGCGCCAGCAGACGCGCTACTGCCAACCGCGGGTTCACGACTTGGCCTCCAGAAACCGCGCCACCAGGGCAGTGGCTCTTTCCCAGTTAGCAACTTCAATGCTGAGTTGCTTCAACCCTGCTCTGGTCAGCGAATAGAACTTCACCCTGCGTTTCGTCTCCGAGATTCCCCATTGGGTCCGAATCCAGCCCTGTTGTTCCAGGCGCATAAGAGCGGGATAAATCGACCCCTGGTTCAATCGCAAGAGGTTTTCTGCAACTTGTTCAATTCTCCTGGCAATGCGATAGCCGTGCATCGGCCCCATCGTCTGCAATGTTTTCAGAATCAGGAGATCCAGCGTTCCGTATGGGACGTCTGCTTTGTCTTCAGACATGTTGGCCGCCAACATCTATATAGTATGGGACTCTACCGGTGTCGTGTCAACACTTATGCGCCCGCCGTCGCGAAATCCCTGACGCAGACCTTCATGACGACTCCCAAACGAAATACGACAATCTCACCATGACGACACACTTGTCGGGTTTGAGAGTTATCGGGATCCTCGCCGTCGGACTTGCCACTCTGCTCCCGAGCCTGGCCCTATCCGCTACAGCCGCAGATTCCAGGCGGCCGAGCACGCCCAGCCGGCTGATTGTGCTCACAGACATTGGGGCTGAAGCAGATGACACCGAAAGCATGGTTCGTCTGCTTCTTTATTCGGACATCATCGATATCCAAGGCCTCATCGCAACCACCTCCACGTGGAAGAGAACCTCTGTCTCACCCGAGTTGATTCAAGACGTAGTCCGCGCTTACTCAAAGGTTCACACCAGTTTGCTGAAACATGATCCCAACTACCCTGCGGCCGATAGTCTCGAAGCGCTGATTAAACATGGTTTGGCTGAATACGGCATGAATGGAGTCGGTCCCGGCAAAGACTCCGAAGGGTCCGACTGGATCGTCCGCGCACTGGAGAGAAACGACGATCGTCCTCTCTGGGTGGCCGTCTGGGGAGGGCCCAACATCCTGGCCCAGGCACTCTATAAGCTGCGGGCCACAAAACCCGCCGCCGAAGTCGACCACCTCATCGCCAAACTTAGGGTCTACGCGATCTCCGACCAGGACGATAGCGGCCCGTGGATTCGCAAGAACTTCCCGAAGCTCTTTTACATTGTCAGTCCCGGCGGAGACTACCTCGGCGCTACGTGGATCGGCATCACCAGCTTCGTACCCGGGATCGACAACTCGACAATTAGCAACAGGTGGCTCGTCGAACACATTCAGAAAGGACACGGGCCCCTGGGTGCCGCTTATCCGGATGTTGCATACGGGATGGAGGGCGACACGCCGTCCTGGCTCGCCCTGATTCCTAACGGCCTGAGTGAGCCTGAACATCCTGACTGGGGTGGCTGGGGAGGAAGGTACGAACTGTATCAGCCCAGGGTGCCCGTCACCGACCCCCGCACATTCATTGGCGGAATTCCCATTCCACCCGAAACACGTCCCATCTGGACCAATGCAATCGACGAATTCACGCCGCCAGTTGCCGGCGAATACGGGCGAGCGACCAAGCCCGGCGAGAAATCATTCAATGGCTACACGGCCACGCTCTGGCGGTGGAGAGACGACTTCCAGAACGATTTTGCGGCGCGTATGGATTGGACGACCAAGTCGTACCGGGAAGCAAACCATCCTCCCATTCCCGTCCTCGATCATGCCGAGGCCTTCACCGTGCGATCGGGAGAGGCCTTTCGGCTCAGCGCCCGCGGAAGTACCGATCCGGATGGCGATAGCCTGAGCTACTTCTGGTTTCAGTATCGCGAGGCGGGAACATACAAAGAGCCGGTGAAGATCGACGGAGCCGAAAATATGGAGCACGTCTCCTTCGTCGCCCCGAAAGTCGATAAGCCAGAAACCGTTCACTTGATTCTGAGGGTTACCGACAAAGGGAGTCCGCCACTATCGCGCTATAAGCGAGTCATCGTGACGGTAGCCCCGTGATCTGTGTGATCTGAGATCGCATAATTGGCGTTTGATTCTGATCTCAGACGTCTATTCGTTTATCGTTTGAACACACTCGGACTCTGATAGGCTAATCCGAGGCGCGCAGAAAGATGAAGTCACCCGGGGAAGTGAAAAACCCTGAGTTGAGGCGCAGCGGTCCAAATGAGACTATGTCGTGGTGAAGGTCTACCCGGCTAGATCGAGCCATCATGCGCCGGCATGGCAGAGGAACTCGACGCCGCATGCCTGCCGCCCGCACGGAACGAATAGCTGGCGAGCCACACCCAGTTCGCGAAGGCGGCATCCCCATGACCGCCAGTGAGGTCATCCGGTACGCTCCGCGTGCGGTCGCGATAGATCGCGCGGGCGATTGTCACTGTGAACACGTTGCCGTGTCGAGAGTATTGGATACCCGGTTCGGCTGAGATCGCGAATCCAGGGCGTCGGAAGCCAAGGTTTTTGCCGGACGGGAAGAGATTTTGAGCAGGCACACCCTCCATCCGCGGACCAAATGTAACTGTGAGGCCGGGAATCTTTGAGAATGGGTGAGCAACGCCGCCTTCGAGAAGATACTGATCGGTAATGGCGTTGTACTGCGTCAGAGTAACTGGATTCAGCGTCGAGCTTCTCAGCAGACCGTTAATATCCTCGAGCATCATCAGATAGCTGCCGTTGAAGTAGAACTGGTTCGCTTGCCAGTTTTTGTACGCTATCCACTGCAACGGAATACCCCAACCGCCCTGCCCGGGCTGAATGGAATAGTCCACGATCGTCGTTGTCGGGCCTTTCCCGTTCTGCGCGTCTACCGTGTTCGCAACGTTATCCTTGCCCGTGGGGAGCAGCAAACCGAAACCTAATTGAATGTTCCCGCGGGTGTTCTCTTTCGGATTCCACATCCAGCCATTCGCCGTGAACGAAATGTCTCCGATGCCCGCAGACGTATAGATAATTGGCGAATCGTTGGTATGGCGGCTGGCCGTAAGCAACGGAATATCTGCCGTAAGGCTAAACCGTGGCGAGAGCTGATAAGTCCCACTGAAGTTTTCCAGATTGATTTTGTTTTCGACTTGCGTACCGTCGGCGACGCGGTAACTTTGCTCCGTCGGTCCAACAAAATGAATATATGAGAACTGATGGCGGTATCCGATGCTGAAATACCACTCGCCTGGCGACAAGTACCCGCCTTCGCTCTCCGGGCCCCCTTGTTCACCGTTGGATCGGGCTACAATGCAGCCCTGACCATAACCGGGCGCGACTGCCAGCAACGAGGCAGCGGCGGCAAGACCAGGCACAAGAATCGGCCGTTGAAGAATACCGAGTAAAGATCCCATGCAAGTTAGGAACGATGTTACTGGGCGGCCGAAAGGGAAACAATAGTTAAAACCAATTATAGTTAAAAGTAAATTACAAATGGCTTATTAGCGCGGACGGCGGAGCGGATTTACGATCGCCTGTCAGCCAAACAAGCCGCTCATCGAGCTCGCCGCGGCGAATCTCGCCAAGAACACGCGCCACCACGACTCCATCTTCGTCAAGAAACGCCGTGTCCGGAACACCTTGCCCCATTCGAAGCTTGTCGAGGTCGTCCACCGAGGCGCCGGACCAGACCGGAAAATCGACATGGTATAGCTCGATAAATGAGGGGATGTTCTTCTTGGTCTTGCTACTGTCAAGTGAAATGGCGATGAAGGTAACGCCTTTCGCCGCCCACGTTTTTTCCGCTTCCACGATCATCGGCATCTCCTCGCGGCAGGGGGCGCACCAAGTCGCCCAGAAGTTCAGCACGACGACCTTGCCGCGATAGTCGCGAAGCTGCACCTTCTTTCCGGAGAGATCGTGCAATACCAGATCGGACGATTTCTTGCCGCCGGCAATCAGAGTTGCCGTGGCCACGAGAATCGAGGCGGCGAATACTGAGCGGAGCACTTAGTCTGTTTACCGCAAATGGAGAACGGTTGGCAAGGCGCGTGTTCGAATCGGGAGTGACGAGGCCGATTTCTTCGGATGGTTCGGGAATGATCGCGCCAAATCAGATAGTGTCGATCCACAGGGGTGAGATGTCACGTTCACCGGCAACACAAATGCACGCGTACCGCTGTCGATCCCACATCTTGACATACGACCACTTCTACTCTTACAGTCTCGCTCGGCTCGACGAAAAACAAACCCTACCGCTGGCTGTCGTTCTATAGCGGCGAATTCTAGCGCAAAGCCTAAGACCCGCAGGAAGAATATTTTCTCGGAAAGACTCCCTCATTCCAACCGATCTAAGTAAATAGCGAAGGCTTTTGTGATTCTGGCCGGCGCCTCCCGTGAGGCACAGAGAAGCATAGATAACTACCCAGACAAGTGAAATTGTTCTAGTGAACACATCGCCATCGGCGGCTGGAAAGATCGGCCAGCCATGCCGCTGTGGATTCAGTGAACCACGATTTTAACGGTTTGTATCGCGTTATTGCAGTATCCGAGTCGATTCCATTCCGGCGACTCCGGCTGTATCCGGCCGTTCATATCGCTTGCACGGGCGCGGATGAGATAGTTGCCCGGCCGATCGACGCCGGTTATCAACTCCCACCATTGCCAACTGTGGCGCTTCGGTTCTCCACGCATCCGGGCTTCCTGCCACGGCCCGTCGTCCAGCCTGACCTCGACACGGGCGATGGGCGCCTCACCAGACCAGGCAACGCCACGCATCGCGAGCTCACCGTGGTCGATTTGCGCCTCCTCCGCCGGTTCCGTAATCAAGCTGCGCACGCTCTCCAGTGTGAGCGGTTTCTTATGCACGTGTCCGTCGACTTCACGCTCCAAGTAATAACGTTCGCTCTGGTAATGTCCTTCGAACGGCTGATCCACCACTTCGATTTCGGTGAGCCACTTGACCGAAGCGGCCGCGTACCAACTGGGGACGATCACCCTCACCGGAAAGCCATGCTGGAAAGGAAGGGCCTCACCGTTCATGGCGTACGCCAGCAAGGCTTCGGACTCGCGAGCCTCGGCCACGCTGAGACTGCGCTCGAACGCAATTGTCTTATTGTTGCCGCCGTCTACTGTGGCACGATCGGCGCCACGGAAGATGATCTATCGCCCGTTGGCCTTCACGCCAGGTCGATCGAGAACCTCTACCACAGGTTCTTTGACGAGTGGTGGCAGCTCGATCTCCATTCAATGGTCCTTAGGGACCGCAACCATCCGTCGGTGGTCATGTGGGCAATGGGAAACGAAATTCCGGAAGTCTGGACTCCAGCGGGTAAACCTATCGCAAAGAAGCTGTCCGATTACCTGAGATCTTTAGACAACAGCAGACCCATCACGCAAGCATTTCCAGGCGCAACGTACACACTAAATCCGGACGCTGTTTTCGCGATGGTCGATATCGGAGGGTACAACTACAATCTTGCGGCTAACCAGGAGAAGGATCACCACCGTGTTCCCAGCCGCATCATGATGACAACTGAGTCTTTCCCCGCTGACGCCTTCGAGCAATGGCAACTTGTACACGATAATTCGTATATTATTCGCGAATTCGTTTGGACCTCGATGGATTACCTCGGCGAGTCCGGCATTGGCGCCTGGGGAGTCGGCACTCCCAAAGAGGCCTCTCGGGCTGACCAAATGAATCGCTTTATAAAGAAATTCGTTACGACGACGGGGGAGAACGGTAAGAGTCCATTCGAGGGAATGGCTAGCCCGGCCGCGAGTCCCATCGCTCCCGGCTATCCCTGGCACGGCAGTTACTGCGGTGATCTTGATTTGACCGGATACCGTAAGCCGGAATCGTATTACCGAGACATTCTGTGGAACGGTGGCGACCGTGTTTACGCAACGGTGCGCTTGCCGGATCCCGATGAGAGAAAAATTTTTGCCATGGGCTGGAGTGTGTTCCCGACCATTGCGAGTTGGACATGGCCGGAGCGTGAAGCAAAGATATGCAGGTAGAAATCTATTCTGGTACCGAAAAGGTGCGCCTCTTTTTGAATGACAAGCTCATCGAAGAAGCGCCCACGGGCCGCGACCAGCAGTTCAAAGCGCTATTCACCGTGCCCTATGCTCCCGGCGTTCTAAGAGCCGAAGGCGTGCGTGGTGATCGCCCTGTCGCCGAGGCGACGCTCACGACCGCAGGCAAGCCCACAGGCCTACGTCTAATGCCTGATCGCAATAGCATTCGTTCGGATGGACAGGACCTATCCCTTGTCACTGTGGAAGCGCTGGACGCGGCAGGCCGATTGCAGCCGAATGCTGACCAGCAGGTTGAGTTTGCGATCAGCGGACCTGGCGTAATCGCGGCCGTTGGCACCGGAGACACCAAAAGCTCTGAGCCCTACCAAGCAAATCGCCGGAGTCTGTTCAACGGAGGTGCGCTCGTCATCGTTCGGTCTTCCGGAGACCCGGGCTCCCTCAAGCTCACGGCAAAGGCGAAAGGCTTGGCTGAGGCAAGCGTCACGATAAATGCGGGCCGAGAACGCAATGCGCAATAGGATCGCTAAGTTTTTATAGCGGTTCAAACTCCACGTCTATCGCAGTCTATGGTCAGCTATCCATCTTCGTCGAGCGACAGCACAACAATTGCTTCCGACAGCCACGATTCGGGAGCAAATGCGTGCCATCGAAGGGAAGCTCACAGGAAAGGCAGATCAGGATCAACCCTCGAAACCGGCATGTTCGCTGTCACAGTGCAACGGTTCCGGCGAGTTGTGGGACAGCGACGGATTCGTTTCTGCTTCCAGGTGTGAGCAAGGGCAGAAGTTGTCGCCGAAGGTACCTGGCCACTCGTGACCGCACAGATCCTGTCGGAGAAGAAACATGATGTAATCCTTCTGCATCGTCAGCAAACTTAGCGCGCCACGGAAGGATTACCTGTGTTTCACTACCGTTCGATCTTGAAGCCGACTTTCAGGCTGACCTGGAATTCCTGGACCTGGCCGTCTGCAATACTCCCACGTTCTTGAACTACCTCGAACCAATCCATGTGGCGGATGGTCTTGGACGCTTCTGCAATTGCGGCCTTTGTTGCCTCAGCAAAACTTATAGGAGACGTCCCTACCAGTTCTAATAGTTTGTATGTTCCTGCCATCTTGTTCCTCCCGAGCGTCATATTGCAGATCCATTATGTTGCATTTTCAGTTGGGCACAGGAAGCGCGGTCGTTCGGTCCACCGGCTGGCTAGCACGTAACGTGCAGGATTGCATTGGTCTGGTCAGGGTTTTCTCGAAGGGCTTTGATGGCTTCGCTCGTCGGAACCACGAGCAATTGGACGTTGCGGCGCTTGGCTTCTTTTTTGACGTCCGCCATGACCGGCAATGCTCCCGTTCCGGTACCGACTACAAGCCGGCGGCATTTCCAGGGTATCTTCTCCTCGATTGATAGGGGGGTGTGACCGAAGGCGTCTCGGAACTTTCTCGACCGTTTCTTCCTGCGCTTACGAATCTCGCCGCGATCGATTACCACGTCGTGATTGTAAGTTACGCCATCAATACGAATTGACCCAAAAGAAAATGTTTCGAAGCGCATGAGGACCTTTACTCATAGTTTCCGCTCTTCGTCAGAAACGGGTAGACCGGCTCTCCACGTCCAGAGACCGTGTGGGGACGCCGAGGGTTACACTCAATAGTTCGGAGTGCTTGGCTTGGGATGGCAACCGCCCTTGTGGTGGGCGATAACCCTGTATTTCCGAGCATAACAGGGGATGATGGTTACCATGGACGCTTTCCCGAATTCATGAAGCACCCCGCGAAGAGGATTGCAAAGAGCGATCAAGCAACCCCAGGCACAGAGAGTTACGTTTTCGACGGGGCGGAAGGAAGTCAAAATCGCTTTCTGGACCTGCGCGGAGATGGCAAAGTCCAGGGGCAGGCTCACGAATACGACGAATACATGGTTGCGGTGCAAGGCTGTTACACATTGATAATTGATGGCAATCGAATTCTGCTGAGAGCCGGGGAGGAATACTTCATCCCGAAGGGTACTCTTCATAACGGCGAGGTTCTCGCTGGAACAAGAACGATACACGCATTTGGCGGCCACCGGGCAGACCGGCTACCTTGAAGATGACGTCTTCGTTGCGCACAATCTGCACTGCCGAAATCTCATCGAACAAACGCAGCCACCTGCTGGGAATTGCTTCCAGAGCTGCCGTTCTGAAACAACATTTATATGTCTCTAGAAACAATCGAAGAACTCAATCGTCAGTTCGCACTCCCAGGAGCCGCTGAAATCGTTGAAGGCAACGGCCGACTGCCTAAGGTGCAGATCAGGACTCCCCAGGCAACCGGAGAGATATACCTCCACGGTTCACATGTCACCTCGTGGAGGCGAGCGGGCGCAGAGGAAGTTCTCTTTCTCAGCTCACATTCAAAATGGGAAGATGGCTTGGCGATTCGTGGTGGCATTCCAATCTGCTTTCCCTGGTTTCGAGCCAAGGCCGACGATCCCAAAGCGCCGGCGCACGGATTCGCGCGCACGAAAGCCTGGCAGCTTGAGTCCATCACTGCTGATGGCGATACGGTTACGGTCAGCATGTCGACCGGAAACGACGAAGATACAACAGATTGGTGGCCCGCCGACTTCCGGCTGGTCCATCGGGTCACATTCGGAACCGAGCTGAAATTGGATCTTGCAGTAATGAATATCGGGACAACCCCGCTGCACTTCGAAGAGGCTTTGCATACTTATCACAAGGTAGGGCACATCGACAACATTCGGGTACGGGGCTTAGACGGTGTCTCTTACCTCGACAACACTGATGCTAACCGTGAGAAGACGCAGCATGGCGATGTTTTAATAATCACTCAGACCGACAGTGCATACGTGAATACCCAACATCCGCTCGAACTGGTCGATCCCGAGCTGCGCCGTCGCATTCGCATTACGAAAAAGCATTCACTCAATACGGTTGTTTGGAACCCATGGAGAGAGGGTGCGCAGTTGTTGTCGGATCTGGGAGATGACGAATGGCAGCAGTTCGTCTGTGTCGAGGCCAGCAACGTGCTTGGATGTGCGGTGAAACTTGCGCCGAGCCAGCAGCACTCGATGAGAGCGACCATCGGAGTGGCTGAGTTGTGACACACGAATGCTGCCCCTCGCAATTCGTTCGCTGCTCAAAATTGCAGCGTGAGCGCCAATGCACCAAGCTTGGCCCGCCAATTTGATACAGCGGATTGAGGCCGCCGTTCTGGCGGCCCCCGCCGGCTGCGTCCGCCACAAGCCCGGGACCGCGACGTTGACGTGAACGGCGTCGGTGGTGAGAAGGTTGACTCGCAACCTCATCGTAGATGGTTATTGCCGCGATGCTGCGCGCCGTTGACTGGGCGCTTCACTTCGACGCTGCTGGCACCCGCCTCCGCAGTTCGTCGAAGAAGTTCAGTATGACGGTGACGCTGGTAACGGGCTTTGCCTCCTGCTCTGCTGTCCCATCCGGATATAGAACAACCGCAAAGCGCTTATCGTCCGGCGCCAGGTCATAGGGGCGAGCACCGACTAAAACCAACAAGCTTTTCCGGGACCACACTTCGGGCTTCCCCGCCACGAAGGAATCGCCGGTCGCCGTGTAGCCGACCATCGTGATTCGCCCATCGGGACCCAGGAGGAATAGCTTGCGCGCCTTTCGCGACCAGATGGGGAACCGGCCACCACCCGTGGAGATCGGCGACTTACCGCCCGGCCCCGGGAAGGGCCGGACGTACACCTGGTACGTCACCGTTTCATTGGAGGAGTATGCCAGCCAACGGCCATCGGACGAAAAGGCCGGTTGGCCGACAGCAAATGGTGCCGCCACAAATGGCTCCCCTTTTCCGAGTTTTGCCAACGGCGCGCCCCCGTCGCGGCCAACTTCCACTGGCGCAGTCCAGATCTCTGGATGGCCGCCAGCGTTTAGTTGCAGAAACGCCAGTCGTTTACTGTCCGGAGAGAACGAGTATGGCAATTGGATAGTCTTGCCTTCCGTCAGCCATTGTGGCTCGCCCGAGCTGTCAGAGCGGATCCAATATATGCCAGGCGCTGCGCCATACAAAGATCCGAAAACGATGGTCCTGCCGTCTGGGGCCCACACCGGTGAAGTGTTATGGCCGGGCAGCGAGGTGAGCCGCAACGTGGTGTCGCGCTCGAGGTCCTTAACCCAAACGTTCCCTTCTACCGGACTGATGTACATCGAAAACGCGAGCCGCATCCCGTCAGGCGAAAAGCGTGGGGAGAAGTAGAACCCCGGAGTCAAGTGCAATGGCTGGACCTTTCCCACGCTGTCCAGCCAGAAGATCACGAGCTTGCCAGGTAACCCCTTCCCGCTGACATAGGCGACAGTTCCGGTCTGGGAAAAATCGACATTCCGGTTCCCCTCCGGGCCGACGCTAACGTCGTGCAGGACAGGTTGAGCGGCTCCAGCAACCTCCAGCCTACGGAAGTCAAATGGCGCGGCAAATAGCCTGTTCTGTTGCATGTAAACCAAGTGCCCACTGGACAGGTACCGGCCCAAAGAGACTCCACGCTGAAGGGTTTTTCGTTCGCTGGTTTGGAACGATAGGACATCGATGCTTCCGCTTGGGCCCTCAGGGCCGCTGACCGAACAAGACTGCGCGGCTGCCCGGCAGAACCTGCGGGTAGACGTGGGCCAACTCGCCCTTCTCCCTGTTCAGCTCTGTTACTGGTGCGGGCGCGCCGCCCCCGGACGGAATCCGCTGCAAACCGCTCCTCCCGGCATTCAATGCCGCGATGATGTTGCCATCGTCACCCCAACTTGCACCCAAGGGTATGGTGCCTCGCAGAGCGCGATGGCTGCACCGCCCTGGACCGCGATCTTCTTGAGCTTGCCATCGGCGAAGAATCCGATCCATTGACCATCCGGGGAAAAGAACGGCATACGAGCGCCCTCGGTGCCCGAGGGGCACCAATTCGCTCTCATCGAGGCGACGTGTAGCCAAGCGGAATTCGGCGGCCGCGACCTGCTCGACGATGGCGATCCGAGTTCCGTCGGTCGAGAGCGCCACCTGACCGCCCTTGAACCGGCTAAGTGTTACCCCTGGCGATAGCTCCAGGCTGACCCGCAGCAGCGGTTGCAGCGGTCGCGTCAACGCCGGATCTGGCACGCTGTCGACCAGCAGCATCGCGTCGCCGATGTCGCGCAGGCGGTGTTTTGGATCTTTCGTCAAGCAACGCCGCAAAAGCGGCAGCATTTTTAGGGGAATCTGCTTCCAGTTTGGTTCTTCCTTCAGCAGGGCCGCCAATATGTCGGACGTTGTGTCACCCTGAAACGCCGGTTTGCCGCTCAGCATTTCGTAGAGCACACAGCCGAACGCCCAGATATCGGCCCGCTTGTCCACGGCTGCGCCGCGCGCCTGCTCCGGACTCATATACGCAGCCGCGCCCAGGATGACTCCCGACCCCGTTGGCGGCATCGTCCGCGTCGGCGAGTTGCCGGTATGACTGGTCTCCGTATCGCCATCGAAAGCCCTGGCGAGACCGAAATCGAGCACCTTTACCACGCCTTCCGGTGTGATCTTGACGTTGGCCGGTTTCAGATCGCGATGCACCTTGCCTTTTTCATGTGCCGTTTCGAGCGCCTTGGCTATCTGACGAGCAATGGCCAACGCCTCATCTACCGGAAGACTGCCTTGCCGAATCCGATCAGCCAGCGTCGGGCCTTCCACCAGCTCCATGACCAGGTAATTGGGACCCACATCGTGAAGTTGACAAATGTTGGGATGGTTGAGAGAAGCAATCACCCTCGCTTCCCGTTCAAAGCGTTCGCTGAACTGCGCCGCCGATACCTTGATCGCCACCTGGCGGTGCAACCGAGTATCCGTGGCACGGTAGACCTGGCCCATGCCGCCGGCCGCCAGGAAGCACTCGATCCGGTAAGGACCAAGGTATTGGCCCGGTTCGAGCGGGGGCGATCGGCGATTAATTCTGCCGCCTCCTCCGCAGCCCGATTTTTGAAGTAGGTACCTTCATGGTGATGCGCGAGAAGAGACGCGACTTCGCGCTGTAACGCGCTGTCACCCCTGGCAGGCCTCGATCAGCCATGCGTCGCGTTGTGCGGGATCGCGCTCCGGGGCCTCATGGAAAATCGATTCAATCTGCTGCCATCGTTCCATGCTCCGTACTACTCGCTCTTACCGAAAGCTCCGCCGCAACTCGTCGCCGGAGTTCAGCGGGACCGTCACGTCGGTCATGGGCAGGTACTCCGCCCCGTCCGTATACAGAAACGACTGCGAGCTCTTGGCATGAGGGCGACTACCGTAACTCGAACACTCGAACGAAGGAGTTCTCACTCCGAGCATATTACGTTACGATCGGTGCGCTCTCTGCGGGCTAAGAAGGCTTCGCAGCCTGCCGAAGCTGCCCGAGATCCAAGGGTAGCGCCCACACCGTTTGGCGGAGCTTTGACGATTCTGATCGAGTCACGCGCAATCCGGACATTGACATTTATAAACTGACATCTGCGACATTCACAAGGCTTGCGTTTCCGGCCCTCCGTTGACGCTTCACAATTACTCTCCTGGAACGCGCGTTTGTTCTACAGGAGTGGGGAACTATCTCACATCGACGGCAGGATAGCTTTCGAGGTACTGTTCACCATTGCACCCACAGTAGGTGACTGTACGCGCCGCGAAATCGACATCGTAGCGTACAACTCCGGCCCGCCATGAAGCCGCGAGAAACTCAGGAAAGGTGCTCTCTCCGGCCTGGTCGGTTCGTAAAGCCTTGATAAGCGCCTCTCGGTCGAACGGGGGTACATCGGCCGTGCCGGACACCAGCGGCGCTCCTTGTGTCACGACTGGTCCTTGGTTGGTCAGATATACGCTTTGACACGCTGGCAAAAACCAGAAGTTGTGGGTTACGCCTGCCTGCCGCAGGACCTCGGCCAGATAGGGGAAGCCCGCGACCTTCGGGCGGATTGCCATCGCCCGCTGTTGGGCGGCCTGCAGGTTTTCGATAGCCTTGCTCATTCAGAGTTTTTCCGTTTCTCTGAGATCATCGCGAGAATTTACATTATCAGCTGAAAGCCCGTTCGCGAAGCGTACCCTTTTTGCACCGTCTTCAATCCCGTTAGAGATAACCGGTAAGCAGCAAGTTGACCGAACTCCGATCCGTCGCGTCCCAATATACGGGCAGCCCACCAACTGGACACGATTACGTGAGCCGGCGGGTGGTCGTCCGAAACGTCTCACGGCCGAGTGGCGTGGCTCCCGTCCCATGCGTACGACCGGCATCATCCGCAAACGCCGAAGTGCGTATTTCAAATCCCTGCCGACCATGCGCATGATCCAAGTCCTACCGGAGAAATCAACGACATCTATTTGCGAAATCGGGAGGTTTCCAGTTCCAAAAAATCGCTGCGAGCTCTAGAAAGAATCGCCGGCAGCAGTGTCTGAAACGCCCTCCCCCATTCTCCGAGGGGCTAGAAGACCGTAATATTACGGCAACTCGGGAATGGGGATCGCCAATGCCAGTCGAAATCGGGCCAGGCGACATTAGCCGGCTCGCGCGCCGAGCCTGCGAGGCGACATGCCGGTGGCCTCGTGCATAAATGACTGGTTTGCAGCAATCCACGGTTATGCGATTTAATGTCGATTACTGTTATACGTGGAAACCGGTCCATCAGTGCCCAACCCTCCGACTACCAAAGCTGCCAGAAACCGTGTCCTCTACGCGGTGCTGTTTATATACGCCGGCATCGCGGGCACTTACGAAGTCGTAAATTCGATCTCAACGTTCATTGGTAACTTCAATCTCCGCAGCCAAGTACAACCGCCTTTTCAACTCTATGGGAACTTAATCGACAGTCCGGCGGCGGCGGCCACGCGTGCCGGTGTTGCAAAGGGCGATACCGTGCTCGCTATCAACCGCTTGCCCTTTGCCGGGATGGCGTTCTGGCAGCGCATTCGCTGGTACGCTCGCCCAGGCGACACAATCACTCTTCTGGTCAGAAAACACAACGGGCCGACACTCACTGCGACGATTCCTCTCGAGGGATATCCGAAGGGCTGGTCAGTGGAGGACCCGCCAGTCAGGACCACGCTGCCGGACCATATTTTTGTCCTGATCGTTGTGCTCGTAGTTCCGCTTTTCTGCGTGGGGCTGGGCGTTTGGGTTGCATTTGCCCGCCCTTTCGATCCTAATGCCTGGTTCCTCTTGGTTCTTCTGACCGTTCCGCAATCGTTCAATCCCGGGGCGTTTCGCTGGTGGATTCCAGCCTGGCTGGGCCTCCGACTCTACTGGCACCTCGCGATTCAATTCGTTGCGCCGCCCGCTTTGTTTCTTCTCGGCTTGCTTTTTCCGGAGCGATCGCGTCTGGACAGATGGCTTCCTTGGCTGAAGTGGCTGGTTATCGCATTGACCGGAGCGAGCGTGCTTGCTGCCTTCGTTTCGGAATACGACGTCTGGTATGACATTTCTCTGCTGCCGCGCGTCGATACTATCGACCGATTCTTGAACCCGGTCTTCGTGTGGTCTGCCATTTTCTACGTTGCACTGTACTGGGTTCTGCTGCTGGACAAGTTGCGAACCGCTTCTTCGGACGCTCGACGCCGCCTTCAAGTCTTGCTGGCAGGCTCCGTTGTGGGCCTCGGCAGCATACTTATCATCTGGGGATTACTGCCCTACTTGGGAATCGCCGACCCGAACGACATCCGATGGCTCGCCTTCCTCGGGATCGTCCTGATGCTCTTCTTTCCGCTAACGCTCGCGTACGTGGTTATTGTTCAACGCGCCATGGATGTTCGCATCCTGTTACGCATGGGCAGCAAGTACTTGCTAGCCAGTACTACGGTGAAAGTCTTCCGGGTTGCCGGGATCGCGGCCCTTATCTGGTTCATCGCCATTCCGCTTTTCAGTCACCGTAACGGTCCGCTAAAAACTGCCCTCTTGGGCGCAGTGCTCGTGCTTTTCGGCTTTCTGTTTCTCAAGAAGAGGTCGCCTACCGACCTTCTGCAACAGTGGATCGACCGCAAATTCTTCCGGGAAGCGTATGACTCTGAAGTGATGCTGAGCCAGCTTGCGAAGACCGCGCAAACGATCTCCGATCCGGCAGCGCTGATCCGGACAGTTTCGCATCGCATCTCGGATGTCCTGCATGTCGAGCGGCTAACGGTGCTGCTTCGCAGCAACGGTAGCTTCGAGCCTGCTTACGCGATTGGGCCGGCGCTTGCTACGCCGCTATACGCGCTCGACCAGGCTTATTCATCGACGCCAATTTTTAATAGTGCGAATGATGGCCGGACGCCCGACCCGCAATTGCCCGAATTGCTGCTTCCATTGCCCGGACGCACGCAATTGTTGGGTGCGATGGCGCTCGGTCCAAAACGTTCCGAAGCACCGTACACGCCTTCCGACCTGCGTCTGCTCGAATCGGTCGGCGTACAGACGGGCCTCGGACTCGAGCTCAGCGAAGCGGCGGCTTCGCTGGCTGCCGCGGCGGTGGAACGCGCACACGTTGCGCGCGAAATGGAGATTGCGCGCGAAGTTCAGGAACGCCTCTTTCCGCAGCGCTTACCGCTTATCCCAGATGTAAATCTGGCTGGATTCTGCCGCACCGTGTTTGGTGTTGGCGGCGATTACTATGATGCGATCGAACTCGACAACCGCCGTCTCGGCTTGGCGATCGGCGACGTCTCTGGGAAAGGCATTTCAGCTGCGCTTTTGATGGCGAGCCTGCGCGCCTGTCTTCGCACCATGACTCGCACGACTTCCGGTGACCTCACGCAACTGATGTCACACATGAACCGCCTGATCTATGAAGCTTCAGCCATCAATCGTTACGCCACGTTCTTTTTCGGCATCTTCGACCCTGCGGCGAGCAGGTTCGATTACGTTAATGCCGGCCACAATCCGCCCGTGCTGCTCCGCAAATCGGCGAGCGGCAGCTACGAATGGCTTCGCCTCGAATGCGGCGGACCCGTGATCGGGCTCCTTCCGGAAGCATCTTATGAGCAAGGTTCTCTCCTGCTGTGTCCCGGCGATCTGTTGCTCGCTTACACGGATGGTATAAGCGAAGCCATGAACTCCGTGGAGGAAGAATGGGGCGAGGAAGCTATGATTTTGGCTGCCCAGCAAACTGGGGACGGAACCGCCGAAGATATTGTCAAGGCGATCTTCGCCGCAGCCGATGTTTTTGCCGGAAACGCATCGCAGCACGACGACATGACCGTTCTGATAATGAAGGTTTCGCCGGTCTCGGGACAAGCTTAGTTGTGTAAGTAGTAATTTCTGGCACCCTGCTAGGTTTGCGCAACAAATCGCCGAGCCCTGTAATTTCTTGATTTGAACTTTCGGATGGGAACAACTCATTCCTGTTTATGCTGCAGCTTGCGCACCGCGAGTTGCTCCGCAAGCTCGAGTGCATCTGGCGATTTCACTTTCACATCAGGTGCGACGCCAGTTCGTTCCCAGTCAGTCTTAGTTATGGGGTTAATAGGCCGGGCAAAAGGAACGCCGATGGTGAAGTGGGCGTCGATGCGGTGCAGCATGACGAGATGCGCGCCGCCGCCGGTTGTCGCCCCAACTATGACCGCGCGCTTCAGATTCTTCAGATCGTAGGTGAACTCCTCGGCGCCTGAGAAGGTTGTTGCAGATATCAAGACATATACAGGCTTTTTGGCAAATTTAGGACCGGCCACATCTTCCGCCGTCCAGAATTCCTCCGTTGATTTGTCGCGCTGAGTATAGATATCGTTCAAGTGTGTGCGGCGATCAAAGAGGTAGGATGCCATAAAAGCGACCATGTGCGGATCGCCGCCTTGATTCTCACGCAGATCGAAGATAAGCGCGTCTACGTGGGCCAGAAATTGCATAGCGGCAGCAGCCGTATCCCGGCATAGACTAACAGGCCCGAAGCCGTTGAACCTGACATAGCCGATGTTGTGCGGAAGAACTTCCACCTTGCGAAACGCGCAGTTATCCCGTTCGAGCACGCTCCGGAAATTCGGGTCTGCTTCGGGCGGCCCAAGCGGAGGCACTTCGGCGGCGCTATAAACCACCCGTAGGTGGCGATCGTGGCTTACATCCTGCAGGTGCTTGGTGAGAAGGGCGGCAAAATCTGCTCTGTCTGTCTCGTTTTTGTAATCTCCATGACGTTCGTGAGTAAGTAACGCGTCGATCATCTCTCGGGCGATGTCCGGGTAGACATACGATTCGCGCAGATTGGCAATCGCGCCATTGAGGACGCGCTTCTTTTCATCTGCGTCTATGGCAGCATCAGCGAGAGCGAGTAATCCGCTGGCCAAGCGTGAGCTGAAGCCAGGTGTCCCGAACAGATGCGCTCGAACCAAGCCGTTTTGTTCATTGAGGCTACTGTCTTTGGAGGTGACTCGCGGGGGCGCCGAAAAGTGGAGAATACCGGGCAAGAATGGCGATATGGCGTGCCCGTGTCCGCCCTGGCCGATTAAAGCGGAAAGCGCTCGGAGAGTCCCAAGCGAGAATGCGCCACCGACGAGCAGGGCCGCTGCGTGAGGTGAGCCGCTTCTAACTACAGCAAACGAGGGTACGGACTCCGTTACGTGACTTGCGGCCATCCGCGAAAGCGGCTCCTGACGCGCAAAACGATGGTCGCGGAGCGCAGCCACAACTAGATCGGCCAAAAGGTCTAGCCAGAGGCCGATTTTCCTGGGGACGCCCTGCTCATCGCGACAGCGATCACGTACCAGGCGGATTGCCTCCTCGCCGTAGAGACGATAAAAGTGGGGCGCAACCAGGTGCAGCACGCACGCGTAAAGCTTTTCAGACATATTCGCCCCTGTAAATCTTTCTGGCGCGCCCGATCCACACGAGAATCGACCTCTTCAATGAGCCCCCTCGGCAAGCAGCGACTGGAGTGAGCTATATAGGGTTCCCGGACCCAAGCGCAGCCGGCCACCCGTTTTGTTCGGCTACCTGCCGCATGATGCCGTAACCATGCAAATCCTCACCTACAAGCGACAGCAAAATATGGAAAGCAGCGGAGGGGACTGGATCCAATTTACGATTCGAGCGCATGCTCGATATTCAATATAGCGATTATCGAGCACACTTGCAATGCGATGCCTAAGCGGGGGTCTGCAACGGCGGGCTGATCGCAGTTCCTGCAGCTATTTCTGTATTCAGAAGTGTGTTATAGATGATGCCGCAAATGAGTCAGCCGTAACGGCGCAGTATCTACTGATCTTCGGCTCACTGGTTAAAGAGTCGGGTTCCAGGACAATGAGATTCTGAGAGATTTAGAGGCAGGCTAGCCGAAAGTGTAGGATGAGCAAAAGGGATGTCGCGCGCCACCGGATTTGAAAATGTCGAGGCAATTGGCCGTACGTTGCCGGACGTGGAACTGGCTACCGCGTGGGGTCAGCCAGCCTTAAAGGTGCGCGGGAGGATGTTTGCGTGCCTCGCATCCCACAAATCTGCGGAGCCCGATACGCTGGTGGTGAGGATGGACTTTGCGAACCGGGATGCGCTCATTGACGAGGAACCTGGCACATACTACATCAAGGAACATTACATAGGCTATCCGTGCGTGCTTGTCAGGCTTTCACGTGTGCTTCCCGACGCTCTACGGGAGCTCGTCATAGGCGCACACCGCTTTGTGAGCGCGGAGATCCCGAACAAGCCGATCCCGCCCCGTCGCCGTACTCGAAATCCGCGCGCTCGTTGAAGTCCGCGCGCATGCCACCTGCGGCATCGGCTTATCTCAGAGCCTGTCCCGCAACTCTCTCTTGCCAACTTGTCTGCCAAAGCGGCTAAAAAATACCACAGGTCGCCAACGTCTTCTGGCGGTTCCTGTACTGCCTTGCGATGGTGACCCCCCAAACTGACGGCTCATGAAGGCTGCGCAAAACCTTCGTTTGCTCCGTCCGACACTTGCTTCCCACCTGTCATATGTCGTTCGTAAACCGCCGTTACAGTCGTGGGTGACGAGAGGTAGCGACCTATTTCTCCACAGTCGAACTCAAGCGTCGATAGAATCAGATTCGGTTCTAACTTATTCGCCCAGCCCAGGCAACGTTTTCGCGTCCCTGTCCGTCTAATCTCTGAATATTTGGCGAATATGAGGCACAGCCTCGCCATCGGGATTGCAGTCTGCCTTTCCACGTCGTTTGGACCAACTCGTGGGGCGGACACTGCGCGTGACGGGCACCATCGAGCCGCTTCAATCCTTCATCGTGCAGGTGCCGATGATTCAGGGTCAGGGCGCAAATTTAACCTTAACCAAGCTCGTCCCGAACGGAACGAAAGTCCGTGAAGGCGAATTGCTCGCCGAGTTCGACGACGCCAAAGAATTGCAGGCTCTTCGGGACGCGAGCGCGAAGTTCGAAGACCTCAGCCATCAAGTCGATCAAAAGGCGGCGGAGCATCGCAACAACGCGGTGAAACGTGCCGCGGATCTCGAACAAGCGAAGGCGGATTTGGAAAAGGCGCAGATCGAAAAACGCAAGGGGCCAATTCTCAGCGAAATCGACAAAGAGAAGAACGAGATCAACTTAAAAGACGCTCAGGAGCACGTCAGCAGCTTGCAGAAGTCGAGCCGCTACCACGAAGAGGCAGAGGTTGCGGAAAGCCGCATACTCGAGCTGCAGCGCGACCGGCAAAAGATCGCTGTCGAGCGCGCGCAGGCAAACCTGGGTAAGCTCGAGCTACGGGCGCCGCTCGAGGGCATGGTGGCACTCCAGAACGTGTGGCGCAACAACTCTCTAGGCCATGCGCAGGAAGGCGACCAGCTTTGGCCCGGCACGCCGCTTCTGCGCCTTTTTAATCCAAATGAAATGGAAGTTGATGTTGCGATAGAAGAACCGGATGTCGCGGCCCTGGTGTCGGGTACCACCGCTGTGGTTCACCTCGATGCGTTTCCTGAGCTTTCGTTCAAAGCGCAATTCGATTCCGCCAGTCCGGTTGCGGCGTCCGCTCTGGGTAGCTCGATTAAGACGTTCAGGGCCCGATTCCGGCTGAACCAGAGCGATCCGCATCTGCTTCCCGATCTTTCCGCGGCGGTGGATATCCAGCTCCCCGTTTCGCATTCGGAGCTGGCAAAATGAAACGCCGCGGAAACTGGAAGACGCCGGTGCGGTCGTTAGCCGGCCTGCTGCTCGTCACAGCTGCATGTGTGGCTTGGGTTCGTATGAGGCGCGGCGGCGTTGATTTGGACCTGCCCACCGCCACCGCGAAGAAAGGCGATTTTCCGGTAATCGTTCGCTGCCGTGGCACTCTGCGGGCAGCGCGTAAGGTCGATTTGACAGCTCCGCTCGATGTTCCGGATCTCCAGATCGTCTGGCTCGCGCCATCGGGTAGCGACGTGAAGCCCGGCGACGTCGTCATCGGCTTCGATCCCAGCAAGCTCGAGCAGACCCTTCGCGAGAAGACGCAAGCGCTTAAGCAGGCGCAGGCAACCCTCGATCAGGTAGTTGCGCAGGCGAAAATCGATGCCGATCAGGACCAGCTCGATCTTGCGAAGGCCCGCGCCGACATGGAAAAAGCACGGCTCGAGGCATCGAAGCAGACCATCGTCAGCGCGATTCAAGGAGCCGAGAGCAGCATCGATTATCGAATGGCCGCGGAGAAAGTGAAGATTCAGCTTTCGACGACCGCGCTGCACCAGGAGTCGAATCGTGCTAAAGTCGCATCGCAAACGCGTCTGCGCGACCAGGCAAAATCGGAACTTACGCTCGTCGAGCGACGCCTGGCGCAAATACAAGTGCGAACGCCGATCAAGGGCATCGTTTCCTATCTGCCCAATACGACTCAGGGGTGGATGAATGCCACCAACTACAAGATAGGCGATCACGCTTACCCCGGCGCCACGATCGCCGAAATTCCCGATCTGTCGACACTCGAAATGGAGAGCAAAGTGGATGAAGAGGACCGGGGCCACATCGCGGTTGGCAATGCGGTTCTCGTGCACGTTGACGCGTTCCCTGAAAGGACGCTCGACGCGAGCCTCAGTTCCATTTCGCCGCTAACAGAGCAGAGTTTTGAAGAGTGGCCCCCCACACGATCGTTCCTCGCGTACGCCCGGATTCAGCACCCGGACAAGCGCATGCGACCGGGCATGAACGCCGGCGCGGACATTATTCGAGATAAGATCTCGGGAGCCATCAGCATTCCAACCCGCGCGGTGTTCACTGTCGACGGCAAGCCGACCGTCTATATCAAAAGCCCCCACGCGTATCAGGCCGTCCAAATCAATGTCATGACGCGCAACCCAGATGAAGTCGCTATAGCGGGAATTCCGGCTGGAACCATCGTGGCGCTGGTTCAACCTCCGGAGGCAAAATGAGCTCCGTTCGATCACCGGTTCCGGCCGTGCCCCCGCCCGCTAGCTTGCCTGGCTCCAAGCCGCGCAGCCGTTCGAAGCCGGTTTTTTTTGGCCTTGCGGGTTGTGCGCTTCTGGTGTTGCTTTGCTGGTATGGATGGCAGATTTACCGGAAGGTCGCAAGCGGCGCGAAGGCCGACGTGCCCATCGTGAAAGTAGCGCGAGGAGATGTATCGCTCTCGATCTTCGCTAAAGGCGAGATTCGCGGAGGAAACTCGGAAACACTCACGGCTCCCATGACCGGCAGCGCCGAACTCCACCTCACGAGTCTCCGCCGAAATGGCGAACCGGTAAAGGCCGGCGAGGTAGTTGTTCAGTTCGACATTGCCGATCAGGAGTACGCTCTCAAGGAAGCGGAATCCGACCTGGCTGAGGCCGAGCAGCATCTCGAACAGGCGACCGCGCAGCTTCAGGCCGATCAGGAGGAAAATCGCTACGCGCTGTTGAAGGCCGAAGCCGATGTGAAGCTTGCTGAGTTCGATGTGCGCAAGAATCCGCTGCTGGCTGCCATCGCCGCGAAGCAGAACGATCTCGCGCTAGCAGTTGCCCGCGACCGCCTGTCGCAGCTGCGCCGGAATCTGGCGAACAAGAAGGCGACGGACGAAGCCGGTATTGCGATTCAACAAGCTGCTCGCGGCAAGGCGCAAACCCAAGCCGCAACGGCCCGCCAGAACATTGAAGCCATGACGCTCCGCGCCAAACGTTCCGGCTATGTCTCGCTCAAACAAAACATGTCGGGCAATTTCTTCTTCGAGGGCATGGATCTCCCTTTCTACCAGGTTGGCGACCAGGTCCGGCCGGGCATGGCGATTGCCGAGATTCCCGATTTAACGAGTTGGGAGGTGGGCGCCAATATCGGCGAGCTTGACCGCGGACATTTGGCCGTCGGCAACCCGGTGACCGTAACTGCAATAGCCATCCCCCATCGCGTTTTTAGGGGACACATCAAAGACATTGGCGGTACATCCGGGCCCCCGTGGGATCGCCGTTTCGAATGCAAAATGGCTCTCGATGAATATTCGCCCGATCTGCGGCCCGGTATGAGCGCCCGAATCGAGGTCATGACGGAGACTCTGCGCAACGTCCTGTGGCTGCCGGCTCAGGCGCTATTCGAGAGCGACGGCAAGATGTTCGTGTACTTGCGTTCCGGAAAAAATTTTGTTCGAAAGGATGTTTGTCCTCGTGCGCCGCAACGAAACACGAGTGGTGTTGACGGGTTTACAACAAGGTCAAGAAGTGGCTTTAGCGAATCCCGCGGAGGCTTCGACGAAGAAGCCCGCGGTTGGCAGCCCCATGGAGGTGCTCCGCAAGTGAAGCTCTCTAAAATGCTGGCTCGCTATGTCTCCGATCTAGCTCTGGCAGGAAACAATCTTTGGAACCAGAAGACGCGAACCGCGTTAACCGCGCTCGGCATCATCTTCGGCGTCGGCGCGGTGATTGGTATGCTCGCTATCGCCGCGGGAGCGCGTGAAGAATCGCTTCAGTTTATCGAACAACTTGGAGTACGGAACCTGCTCATCGCATCGCACCAGGCCACAAGCGACCAGGAATTGCAGCAACGGCGCCGCTCGTCTCCCGGGTTAAGCGAGCGCGACGTTCGTATCTTGAGAGCCAACGTCGATGCCATAGAGCTCGTCTCGGCGCGTAAATCGCTGCATCCCACGCAAATCTTCCCGCGTCCTACGCAGACGATGCCCGAACTCTACGGCGTGGATCCAACCTACGCTGCCATTCACGAATGGAGATTCGAGGAAGGATCGTCGTTCAGCGAAGAAGCCGCAATAGACAGCGCGGCTGTTTGCGTGCTGGGAGAAGGGGCCAAAGTATCTGTCTTTGGATACGGCCGCGCACTCGGGAAATATGTAAAAGTAAACGACACGTGGCTTGAAGTCGTTGGCGTTTTGAAGCCTCTCGCCAGTTCCGGCTCGGGCACTCAGACCCTGGACCCAAACCAGCTCATGTTTGTACCGCTCTCGACCTTCCAATACCGGTTCTACGATATCGGCGGCTACTTGAAAGATGAACTCGACGGAGTCGATATTCGGCTGAAGAATGGTACTGACAGTGCCGGCTCAGCCCGTGTGGTGACCGCCGTTCTGAACTCGACGCATCACAACACGCCCGATTTCTCCGTCACCATTCCCGCGGAGTTGCTCGCCGAACAGCAGCGTTCGCAGACCATTTTCACGTACGTCATGGTTGCCATCGCCGCTATCTCGCTGCTGGTGGGTGGCATCGGAATCATGAACATTGTCCTTGCCACGGTCTTGGAGCGAACACGCGAAATTGGTGTCCGCCGTGCTACGGGAGCGCGGCGCCGCGACATTGTTCGACAGTTCCTGTTCGAGTCGGTCTTAATTTCGGTGGGAGGCGGCATCGTGGGAATCGCCTTCGGCTATTTGCTCTCCTGGCTGATCGCCAAAACCGCCGAGTGGAAAACGATTGTTACGCTCACTTCCATCGTCATTGCCTTTAGCGTCTCGGTCGCCGTGGGCGTTATCTTTGGAATCTACCCGGCGCAAAAGGCCGCCAACATCGATCCCATCGAAGCTCTTCGCTATGAATAGAATTTCTCTTGCGTTGTGCGCATGGCTCGCGCTGGGTGCTGCGGTGGCTGCCCGCGCACAGGCGCCGCCGGCTAAGTATTGGCGGCACCGGTTCGGTTCAAGTCCGGTGGCGGAGCGCGAGGTCGACGGCTTAACCGAGCGCATCTCTGATGGCAAGCTGCACTTGCAGGTTCGCGAGTTCCTAACGCTTGTTCTTAAGAATCTTGCGGGCGTCCAGATCACCCGGCTTGACGTCTACGCGTCGGTCAATAAAATCGTGAGCGCGAAAAGTCCGTTCGATCCCACGCTCAGTCTCGGCTTCAACGCGATTCGTTCGGTTTCTCCACTCAGCTACGGCATCGCCGGCTCACCCAGCGGAGGCCAATTCCAGCTCCCCGAAACATTCAACAGCCTCAGCCAGAACTCGGTCATCGATTACAGGCAGCTCCTTCCCACGGGCCAGAGCTTTGAAGCCACGTTTAATGCGTATCGCAGCTCAGGCGACGGTTATCCTTATCCCTCGATTTTCGGAGCGCTGAATCTTCAACTAACCCAGCCGCTGCTTCAGAACCGAGGAAACCTGCAAAATTTGACGCCGCTCCGAGTGGCCAGAACCCAGCTATTGATTACTTCCAAACAGAGCGAAGCAACCATCGCGGACACGGTCGCCCAATCGGCGGTGCAATACTGGCAGGCTATTCTCGCGCGGGACTCGATTCGGGTAAATCAGCAGGCGGTGGATCTGGCGCGCAAATCGTACGATCACGATAAACAGGCTCTCGAGCTTGGGGCATTATCGAAACTCGACATCTATCAATCCGAGACGCAAGTGGCGGAGCGGAGCCGCGACTTAACCCAGGCGCAGTATCAATACGAAGTGCTGCTCGATGGCCTTCGCCGGCTGATTGGCGCAGATTTGAACCCGGAGATTCGCGCCACCCAAATCGTACTCGACGACGACCCGTCGATTCTTCCCGATAAGTCGGCGATCTTACCGCTCGAGCAGGCAATCTCCAAAGCATTCGAAGAACGTCCTGAGCTGGCCGCCGCCAACGCTTCGGTGTCGATAGACGAGATGAACGCGCGGGCCAGCCGCGATGCTCTCCTGCCGCAACTGAATCTCTCGCTGCAAGGGGGAGCGTCGGGCCCCGGTTACAACCTGCTTACGGCAGGGACCGCCGTGGGCACTGTCCCCGCTACACCTCCTCCAGGCCTTGGGCCGACGTTGCAGCAGGTGCTGGGCTTTAATTACCCCACATATGGTTTTGGCCTGTCGGCAGTCTTCCCGTTCCGCAATCCGGCGGCAAAGGCGAGTCTCGCCGATGCGCTGGTGAGCCGCGCGCAAGACCGCTACCGGCAGCGTCAGATCAAGGAGCAAATCATTCTCGATGTGCGTCAAGCCGTCCATTCGCTTGAACTCGCCGACGCTACGATTCAGGCCGCTATTCGCGCCCGAAATCTTGCGCGTGAAAACGTCGACGCCGAACAGCAGAAATATCAGCTTGGCAGCATTACCGCTTTCGAGTTGTTGGATTCCCAAAGTCGCCTCGCCAGTACGGAAAGCGCCCTGGTAACCGCTTATGTGGATTACCAGGAAGCGTATGTCAACTACCAACGCGCCACCTGGACGCTGTTCGATGGCTTCGGAATGATTGTCGATAAACCGAACGTGCGGTAATAGCCTGAGATAGGTTGCTTAGCCGCTTATGCGCCGCGAAACGAGAGTTTTGTCCCAGTTGAGCGCGAGTTTGGACATTTCCGTAAGCCGGTAGCACTGCCCGATAGAGGCGGTTTCAAACGTCGATGGCTACGTTTGGCGTCAATTCACCAGCTCATAACGGGCTGAGGCTGACTGGGAACAGGGCTTGCCTGACTTGGCGTTCCACAGGGTTCCGTTGTGCAACCGCGGTTCAGCGGATAGCGTCTTTGTCTTCAATCCATGCAGTAAAAAAGATAGAATACTACATAGAGATTCGTTCGGTCGTTTTTGCGTTTTCATGCTCATTTGCCTGATATCATGCGCGCGACATCGTCAGACCAACTCTAATTGTGAATGGCTGAATGAGACTGGGGCGGGACCGCCGAAATCTGGGTGGTAACAAGATGGGCACTCGAATCGTGGCAGCAACGGGCGAGTCAGCGAAGCCAGCACAATGGCGCTTGAAGACCACGTTTTGGCTGGACGTGACACTACTGGTCTCGATCTGCGCGTTGCAGACCGTTCGCTTTACCGGACTTGTTCTCCATGAGTGGCTTGGACTCGCGATTGTGGGCATGGTTCTTGCTCACCTGCTGCTTGCCTGGAGTTGGATTGCCTCGCAAAGCCGCCGCTTCTTCACCCTGCAATCCATCCGCGCGCGCATCAACTACCTCCTCAACCTGAGTCTTTTCGCCGCCGTCACCGCAGTGATCTTCTCCGGCATTCTGATATCGCAGAAGGCAATTCCGACGTTGATAGGCTCGAAAGCCGCGCCGGAGATGGACTGGCGATGGGATGCTCTTCACAATGAGTTCTCGGCGATCGTAGTCATGCTGGTGGGGTTCCATCTGGCAATCAATTGGGAATGGGCGCTCGCGGCCGGGCAGAAAATCTTCCGCCGCTTCCTGGAAGGCGCACGATGAAATTTGTCCGGGTGTTATTACGGAGTGCCTTCCTCTCGCTAGCTGCCGCCGCCTGTGCCGGCTTGACGGCGATTTATGGCGGTTCAGTGCGGCGTCCTTTGCCCAATCCGGGGTGGCAGGCCGCGAGACAGCACCGTCCGTCCGCGCCAGAAGTCGGTAAGTTCCCGGAATTCGTTGGTGAAGCTGTGACCGTGGCAATCTACGCTGTGGCTGGCCGCATCGTATTTCGACTGCGGCTTTCCCCTGCATCCCGCAGTGAAGGACAACCAATTTTGTTGGGCTTGCACCAAGAAGCAAAGACTGCCAAATCGTGATAGATCCGGAAGCAGATCCACGACATTCAGCCATAAATCCCTGCGGAGTAGGCCAAGGGTTTTACGAGCCTGCGCGTAGTTTACGGATAGCGCCAGGCTTACAACCGAACCGCAAGTTGGCCAGAGTTTTTCAACAGGATGATGCCTTCGTTTGTGCAATGGTGATCTTGAGCGGAAGCACTCCGCTAACGTTCCGGTAAACGTGTCCGCTCGTGCTCGCGAAGTGGGGATAAATTCCATTGAGAAGTCGCGGAGCTTTGCCCGCCCGCCATTCCGACCGCTAGGACAACCGTGTTTGCCGATTCGCAAAACTCTGAATGATGCTGCTCGGTCGTGCGATAGGACTGCATGTTGTCCTCGTACACAGCGATGGCGGACGGATCGTACGCCCCGTCGTTGCCGTTGAAGGTTCTGAACGGTCGACGCCATTGGCGGGGCAAAGAATCATGCCCGGAACGACACCCGAAGTAGCTGCCGTAGCTGGGCCTTCGGAAGCAGCCCCCCTAACACCGGTGTTCCTTCCGCTGCTCCATTCAGCTCTCCAGCCAGGTTGGCGACCGTTCCAGTCGCGGCGTTTCACGCCTTGACATCCGGATTGTCACACAATACATTGAATCCGTGCACTTTTCATCAGAGCAGATTGAAGGATACAGACGCGACGGGTACATCATTTGCCCGGAATTCTTCACCACGGACGAGATCGAGTTGATGCGTCACCAAGCCGAATCGGAACTCGCCGACGAAGGTGTGCTTGTGAAACGGGATGCCAACGACAATATCGTGAGTCTCAGGATGTGGAACACGCCTACTAATGACATTTATGGCATGTTCGCGAGGAACGAGAGGGTCGTCCGCAATGTAGAACTGCTGCTGAACGAACCCGTGTATCTATACAGCGCGAAGATGATCATGAAAAACGCGCGCGAAGGCGGCGCGTGGGAGTGGCACCAGGACTACGGTTACTGGTACAACTATGGCTGCTTGCTGCCGACGATGTTGAGTTGCTTGATTGCGGTTGATCCAGCTCGGAAGGAAAACGGCTGTCTCCAGGTTTTGAAAGGTTCTCAGATGATTGGCCGGATAAATCACGAGCGCGTCAATGAGCAATCGATAGCGGATTCGGAAAGAGTCGAAGTTGCTCTCCGCCATTTCGAGCTTGTGTATTTGGAACTTGACCCTGGGGATACGGTTTTCTTCGATTGCAATATTCTCCACCGTTCGGACACAAATAAATCCGATTCGAGGCGATGGAACTATATTGCTTCCTACAACACTGTGAGGAACGCTCCCTACAAGCGGGTCCGTGATTACGGAAATTATGAACCGCTTGCGGTTGTTCCGCACGATGCGATCCGGAATTTCAGTGCGCAAGTCGCCGCGTCGGCACGATTGTGATCGGACCGCTTGCGTTCGGAGTTGCATAATATGCCCCGAGTAACGGTGGTCGGAAGCTATATAGTCGCGCTCGTTATGGACACGGAGAGGCTTCCTACAGAAGGCGAAACGGTTAACGGGAAAAACTTTCACACTACATTCGGAGGCAAGGGATCGAACGTTGCGGTCTGCGCGGCGCGGCTCGGCGCCGAGTCTCATTTCGTTGGCAAACTTGGCAGAGACGCTTTCGGGGCGGACTTCGTCTCGATGCTTGGTCGCGAAGGCGTGAAAACCGACGGTGTTCTCTATTCCACCAGTTTGCCAACCGGGGTTGGGTTCATTCTGTTTAAGCCGGACGGAACTAATTTGATCGCCATCGATCGAGGAGCCAATGACGATCTCTGCGTTTCTGACGTCTTAGACAAACAGGAAATTATCCGGCAATCTCAGGTGATCGTCTCTCCTCTCGAGATTCCGCTCGCTACCGCACTGGCTGCGGCGTCCTTAGCCAAAGCGAACGGTGTAAAAGCTATCCTCAATCCGGCTCCCGCTCTGGACTTAAGCGGGCACGATCTGAAGTCCATTTTTGCTTTGACCCCAAACGAGACGGAGGCGCGGGTGTGCCTCGGCCTGTCCCCTCGTGATGAGATCGACGAGGTGGATCTTGCGATGGCTCTTCTGGCGCTCGGACCCGAGCACGTGATGTTGACGCGAGGGCGTCGCGGCGTGCTGTGGGCGTGCGCGCAAGGAATCAAATTTATTCCCGCGCTTAACGTCAAGGTGGTTGACACTGTCGGCGCTGGCGATGCGTTTAATGCCGGCCTGGCAGTCGGTCTGAGCGAAGGGCGCGAAGTCCTCGAAGCTATTGGCTTAGGGGTTGTCACAGCGTCTCTCTCGACCGAGAAGCGGGAAACGATTCCGTCATATCCATACCGAAACGAGGTAGACAGCAGGATCAACGGGCTCCTCACATCCGTTTGACTTACGATGCCGTCGCCATTCGACGGCAACTCGCCTCACAATCCCGGCATATTTGAGCACACTGAGCCAACATCTCATCGCGTCCAGGCAAGCTGTCACAAGTCTCCGCACATGTCTTGCATACGTCTGCGCAAAGCCGGCAATAGTCGTGATGGAATTTACTTCGATGCAGCATGAAATGCACGGAGGTCATACAAGCCTCAACACAATCGGAAAGGATCCGCTGATGTTCTGGCGTCGCATGAGAGCCTCCCATTCTTAGACCGTGCCCGGCCGTCTCAATGCAGGCTGCGTGGCAGCGTAAGCAATTGTCGATACACTCCTTCAGTTCTGCCCTCATCGTTAGTTCTCCTATGGCTCAAGCCGTCCGCCTCTGTTATACCAGCCCGAGGCTTTCAACATCGCTCGGCGGACGGCAGGCGGAGCGTATGGAACTATCGATGTTCGATGCTTTACGGCCGGCGAACGTCGAACTGCCTTTCACCTTCTCTTCGATGCGAAGAAACTGGTTGAATTTCGCTACTCGCTCGCTTCGTGAGCCTGAGCCAGTCTTGAGGTGCTTTTGCGCGTTGAGAGACGTCGATTCGAACTTGAGCGAGCACTCCGTGCCGTCGCTCTCAAGTCAGGCGATAGAGGAAAAGAATGAGAATCAGGAAGGTGACAACATAAGCCACGTACGCGTTCAATCGACCGTGATGCATTCCCGCCAATAGCCTCGCCAGAGATGTCACTCCTGCTCGAACGGGGCGTAGTAATAGACGCTCCAACAAATGAGTTTCTTCCCGGCGGCGCCGGATCGCCGTTCGGAAGTGTACAGCAACGGTCTCGCGCGTATCCTCGACGATGTTGGGCCGAAAGATCGCCTGAAAAACCACGCGCACGGGATTCGAAAACCCGGTAGCCGTATAAGTCATCTCGGGAAGTAGCCTGGGCATGCCGCCCGACCAAATTTCGCTTCTTGCCAGTGAGCGCCGGCGGGTGAAAAGCTTGACGAGAAACCAGGCAACCAGCAGCAGGATCGCCAGCGCCGCAAGGCTGTAAGAAGGTGACATGGCAAAGACGACAGAGTTTTGCACCGAGCCACGCAGCAAAATAACCAGTCCGCGACCGGGAAGCACACCGGCTCCGGTTTGCGCTCCTAGATTGTGAAAGTCATGCAGGAACGCAGTGGGAAGCTGCTGATTCGATTCCGTCGCCGTGAAAAACGGCGGCACCAGAGAAGTGGCGGCGCTGGCGCCGGCCAACGGTTCGACACAGCGATCCAAGGCGGGAATCACGTAGGTTGGCAGGAGTCCCAAGAAGACGCAGGCTACCGCAAGAAACGTCAGAGAAAAGCGAGGCGAGCGCGCCATGCCCGCCCCATTCAATTCCCAACTCCCGCGGCGGATTCCGAGGAAACTCATCGCGTAGACCTTTACAAAGCAGGTGACGGCCAAGGCCGCGGTCAATGCCAGAACCGCGCCGGAAAGGGCGAACACGATCTTGACCAGCGCGGATGGGAGCACGGCGCTGCGCAGAAATGTTTGCAACGTCAGCCATTCACTGACGAATCCGTTGAAGGGTGGAACTGCCGAGATAGCAAGGCAACCAACGAGGAAAACCCCAGACAGCGCGGGCAGGAAGCGGATCAAGCCTCCCAGTCGGTCCATGTCGCGAGTGCCAGTTACGGCTTCGATGTGGCTTGCGCCTTGATAAAGGAGAGTCTTGTACACAGAATGATTGACCACGTGATAAAGGGCTGCCGTTAGCGCAATGGCCGCAGGGACGGCATTCCCGGAATTCCGGAAAACCAGGAAGGCTCCGAAACCCGCCACAATAATCCCGGCATTTTCGATTGAGCTGTGGGCCAGCATGGTCTTCAGATCGTTCTCGGTGGTGGCATAGAGAATGCCGACTAACGCAGTGACGCTCCCGACCACCAAAGCGATTAAACCAGGTCCGATGCCGTGGCCCGGAACTAGATCGCCGTTCATTCGCAGGAGTCCGTAGAACCCCAAATTCAATGTGACTCCTGCCAGGACAGGGATGAACGCGGGTTGACTCGCGGTGTAGCAGCGGGGCAGCCAGAAATTCACGGGCACCAGCCCGGCCTTAACGCCGAACCCGAGGAATCCAAGAAGGAATACGGCCCAGGTGGCTGAGCCGGAAAGATGAACAGCGGCGGCCCGAAGGGCGGCGAATGAAAATGCGGGCGCGCGGCTTCCCACGATGAGAAACGCGATCACGACGGCGAGAAATCCGGCCTCGCTCATCGCAAGCATGATGTAGCCGGCAACGGAATCAGTCTGCTGCTTCTGTTCGTAATTCACCAGCAGGTAGCAGAGAATCGACATGCATTCCCAACTGAGCAGAAACGTCAGGGCGTCGCCCGCCGTGATGATCAGAGTCACGAAAGCCATCAAGGCGAAGTGAAGTATGGCGTAGCGTTGCGCCGGATACCGGTTTCGGAAGTAACGCAGGAGGTAATCGGGCGCGAAAAGACAGCAGGACAGATATATACCAGACCTGCTGCGAACAGGAAAAGCGCCGAGAGCGCATCGACATGAAGAGACAGCGACCCCCAACCGTTGAGCGTCCAAAGATCGAGATGAAAGTCCTGCCCGCCAGCCAAACGCGGCACTGCGGCGAGCATCAATAGGATCGAACACAGCGTGCCAAACCAGGCGATGAGGAGGGCGGCATATGCCCCGCGCAGGATGGGAGTCAGGATGAGCGCCACAGCGCACAGCAGGAAGAAAAGCAAGAGTGGCAATCCAACGAGACTCATGACGTCCACATTTCTAAGACAATTCAGAGCCGTCGCCATGGAGGCCTGAAGGCGCCATGCTTCCTCTCTTCTCGAAGGACCGTGAATGTCTCGTACGCCCGGCTACGGCGAGCAAGGCGTGGAGAATGGCGAGTGGAGGCGGCGGGTCACCCGGAATCTCGAGATCGACAGGAAGGACCGAGCCGACGCCGCCCGCGGACATGAAACTTCGTCCGAAAACGCCTCCTGTGATCGCGCATGTTCCCGCAGCCAGAACACGCTTGGGGTTCGGCATCGCTTCGTAGGTCTTCAAAAGAGGCCCGCGCATGTTCTCGCTCACTGGCCCAACCACAAGCAGAACATCCGCCGTCCGCGGGGTAGCTGTGAGAAAGATGCCCAGCCGGTGCATGTTATAGAGCGGATTGTTCAGTTGTTTGACCTCATTCAGGCAAGCTCCGCAATCTCCGGCGTCGACCACAATGACGTGGAGCGACCGGCCAAAAGCCTTGGGTAGCGGCTTATATGAAGTGCCGGCGCCGGGCATCACGGTCCATTCGTAACTCGCATCCCACTGGAGTGGATTCGGGGCGCCGAAGTGGCAGCGTTGACACCATATGCATGCCCGGAGATCCACGACGGCGCGCGTCTCATGCGCGGCGATCGCACCGACAGGGCAGTTGGCCGCGGCTCCCGACGCGTCTTCCGCTGAGGAGAAGTCAGTGGCCAGGGGCCTCCCTGGAGTGACGCCTGGCGCAGTCTCGAGCGCCGAAGGATACCGAGTCGACTGAATTCCGTTTCTTAACCCATGCCAGAACCAGAAGTTCATGTTTCAACTCCTATCGATCGCACTCCGCGGCGGACAGCCCGAACGTGGCCAGGATGATGGGGAAATCCTGGAACGCGAAATCCTCGACCGCGACGTGAAGCCCCAGCCAATTTCGAAACGAAGGAGACAGTATCCTGTAGCGCTCCACCCTACCTTTCTGATCGAACCTAACCCAGTGCAGCGCGGCGCCAATGGGCGCCTCGACCCAGCCGGCCGCAGCGGTGGCGGTTATCTCCCCGGCGCAGGTGCACACCTCTCCCGGCTCGAGCGACTCGATCACCTGATGAATCAGCTTCGCGGATTGGTGTGCCTCGAAAAAGAGCACGCGCAAACGGGCATATCCATCGCCTTCCGATTCACATGGCACATCGAACCGGTACTGGTCGTAACCGGAATAGGGACAAGACTGGCGCAAGTCATAGCGAACACCGGAAGCTCGTCCGATGGGGCCGACCAAATCCAGATCGCGTGCGCTGTCGGGGGTGACGACACCGACATCCTCGAGCCGGTCGAGAAAGCTGCTGCTATAGCGCAGCCGTTCTTCAAGTCGCCGTAGTTGCGCTGTTGCGTCGTCGATGGCATGCAACAGGTCGCGGCAAGCTTCACTGTCGAAGTGTCGGCGCAACCCGCCAGGCGTATTAAGTCCAAACAAGTAACGGTGTCCGGCGAAGCGGCTGGAGGCACGCAGAAGTTGCTCTTCGACGATTGCGGCGTGGGCCTCGGAAACGCTGAGGGCCGTTGACTGGCAGATTCCTTCGATCGCCCCGGCGTGGCGCCGGAGCCGCTCGAGTTCGCACAAAGCTACGCGGAGGCGGCTCGCGCGGCGCGGGATTTCAAGGTGACCAGCTTTTTCGACTGCCTGGCAATAGGCGAGCGAGTGGGCGAAGGCAGACTGCGCGGAGAAACGTTCGGCAAGCAGCAACACATCCGAAACCGTCTTCCGCTCTGCAATCTTCTCCACGGCCCGATACTTGTAGAACAGCCGCGGCACAGCTCGAATCACATCCTCTCCAACGGTCTCGAGCAGGAAATGAATGGACTCGCCAACGCCGCCTTCGTACACGGGTCCAACAGGCATCGCAAAGGCCCCAGGATCCTGAACCACCAGCAGCGGACTCCAGTCTTTCCTCGGGCGTCTTTCAAAATCCACTTGACTCGCGTCAAAGGCCTTTCGCATGGGAGCGACCCCCTCCTGCCAGACTTCATCGTGGAGAACGAAATCGCCGAGTCGCGGGTGTTCCTCGAAATTGAGGCCGAAAAGGTCTTCCGCTTCGCGCTCATACCAATCGGCGGCGTGGATCTGCGCGCTGATACTAGGCACGGAACGCGCATCGAGCGGTTGACGCAGAATGCAGTGAGCCCACCCGCAGCGCGGAATCAGGAAAATATAGCGGAGGTTCCACTCCTCGCGCTCCTCGACAATCAGGCCGCCGAAAGAACAGCCGGCTTCCCAAAAAAGGAACTGGCATAGGGAAGGTAACGCAGAGGGATGTCTCACGATGAACGAAGTGTCCGCGCCGTCATCCTCGTTCGAAGGGGAAACTGACGATCCAAAGCGCTTCTCGATCTCAGCCGCTAAGGTCGCGGTACTGAACTTCTGCGGGCTGGCTGCGGGCGAAGGAGTGATCGTCATTCTAGCGACCTCCCAGTTGCTGGGCGGCGAGTTGCAAGAGATCATGCACCGGCCGCCGGTATGTACACGCCCAGTAGCACGACGGGTGCCGCGGCCGCCAACACGGCGATCCGGCAGCTTGCGGGCAACGCTTTCCGCGAATATTGCATTGTAGGTTTTCCGAAGACCATGCGGTTTACGTGCAACATGATCGCCACAAACGCAACTAAAATCAGGATCGCCAGCATGGAAACAGCGGCGTATCTGCCGGCGCGCATCCCCGCGGACAGAATGGAAAACTCGCTCAAGAAAATCGGAAAGGGTGGCGCGCCGGCGATGGCAAGTGAACAAAGCAACAACATCGAACCGGCAAAGGGTGAGATGCGAAAGAGCCCGTGAACGGACTGGATCTCGCGGGTGCTCAGGACCAGCAGCACCACCCCGGCCACGTAAAAGCATAACGACTTTGTGATTGCATGATTGAGCATTTGAGAAACGGCGCCAAAATCCGAGGGTTGGCTCGCTAGGCCGGCCGCCGTCAAAATAATGCCCATATGTTCTACCGTCGAGTAAGCGAACATGCGCTTGTAATCACGGACCTGGAGCAAAAGAAACGCCGCGATTCCTAGCGAGATCAGGCCCAGGACGATCATCCAGTTGCCCAGATGCGCAGCCGGCGCCGCCAGGACGATCGAAAGAAATCGGAGGATGACATAAAGGGGCACCGTGGTCTTAACGCCCGAAAGAACGGCGCATACCGGAGTGGGAGCCTGGCTGTGCGCATCCGGCAGCCATGTGTGCATCGGGGCCAGACCCGATTTAGCGCCGAATCCAACAAACACCAGGAGGAAGGAAAGCTTCAGTAGAGTTGGGTCCATCGACGATGCAGCCGTGCGAAGAGCATCCCAGGTCTCCCAAGCGCCTCCGGTAGCGGCACGGCACGCCCAAAACAGCGTAAAGAACCCGAAGAGCGCGATCGGCGCGCCCATGATCGTGAGAACCGCAAACTTCCAGGCGGCCTCGAGCGCGCTCGACGACTTGTCGAAGCCGACCAGCAGAACGCTGAAAAGTGTGACAAGTTCTACCGCCACCCACGTCAAGTTAGGCTCCGCTAGTGAGGGAACGGCCAATAGCGCAAAGGACAACAGGTTGTAGTTGAAGTAGAACCACCACAGCCGGTTTTGTTGGTGTTCGCCGTAGCGCATGTAGCCTCCCGCGAAAACGCACGCGAGCGCGAGGACGAAGCTGATGAGGACTAGCATCAGAGCACCTAGGTCTCTGACCGCCTAAAGCGGTTTTATAAATCATTTGAATATCAAAATGTTTTGGCCGACAATAGGCCATGGCAAGAAAGCCTCTGCGTGTTCCAGTCTCGGCGCGAGATCTGAAAGAACT
>JBAUZG010000020.1:0-15793 GCA_049585195.1 Bryobacteraceae bacterium
GTGGAGGATGTCGTCTGGCACGAGCATGCACCGCAGGGGAAGATGGATCTGGTAGTCGATTTGAACTTCCGGATGGATACCTCGGCGCTCTATTCCGATATCATCCTTCCGGCAGCGAGTTGGTATGAAAAAAACGACCTGAACACGACAGACCTGCACTCGTTCATTCATCCATTAGGCCAAGCCGTTCCGCCGTGCTGGGAGTCGAAAACCGACTGGGACATTTTCAAGGCGCTGGCGGCCAAAGTAAGCGAGTTAAGCCGCGCGCACTTTCCCGAGCCGTTCCGCGAAGTGGTGGCGACCCCCCTGCTGCACGATACGCGCGACGAAATGGCGCAACCGACCGTGAGGCGCTGGTTCGACGGAGAATGCGAACCAATCCCCGGCAAGACCATGCCGCACCTTTCCGTTGTCGAGCGGGATTACCCAAACATCTATCACAAGTTCTGTTCTCTGGGGCCTCGCCTCAAGGAGGAAGGCGTCGAAGATCGCGCGATTCACATGCCTGTGGCCGACCTCTACGACGAATTCGCCGCCGCGACGAACTCTTACGAGTGGGGCGGACAAAAATATCCATCGCTCGTCGATCCAATCGACGCAGCCAATATGGTTCTGCACTTCGCTCCCGAAACAAATGGAGAGGTTGCTTACCGGGGATTCCAGGTAAGAGAACGGCAGACGGGTCAAAAGCTCACGGATTTAGCCGAAAGCACCCGCGCGGTCCGGCACACTTTCCATTCACTCACACGCCAACCAGGCCGTATCCTCACAAGCCCCTGCTGGTCAGGGATCGTGAACGACGGACGTGCCTACAGCGCGTACTGCCAAAATGTCGAACGCCTTGTACCGTGGCGAACGCTGACCGGACGCCAGCATCTTTATCTTGACCATGAGGGCTATCTCGCGTTCGAAGAACAATTACCGACGTTCAAGCCCAGGATCAGCCTCGAGGATTCTCTCTCGCTTGCAAAGAGCCGCTCCGATGGGCCTTCCCTGGTTCTCAGTTGTTTGACGCCGCATGGTAAATGGCACATCCATAGCACCTATGGGGACAACCTCCCAATGCTCACGCTGTCCCGAGGCATTGAGCCCTTTTGGATCAATGACAGGGATGCAGAGCAGATTGGGATTCTCGATAACGATTGGGTCGAAGCATACAACGACAATGGCGTTATCGTGACGCGAGCCGTTGTCAGCGCGCGCATCCCGCGCGGTCTCGGCTTCTTTTACCACGCTCCGGAGCGCACGATTGCGTTCCCCAAATCCGAGCAGCGGAAGAATCGCCGCGGCGGCGGCACGAATAGCGTCACGCGCCTCCGCTTAAAACCGGTCCTCATGGTGGGCGGCTACGGCCAACACTGCTACCGATTCAATGACTATGGCCCTCCAGCGACGGATCGTGATACGTACGTGATTCTTCAGAAACTGAAGAGCAAACCCGAATTCTACTGAGAGGCTGAAACCCATGAATGTTCGCTGTCAGGTCTCGATGGTCTTTCATCTCGACAAGTGCATCGGCTGCCACACATGCAGCCTCGCATGCAAGAATCTCTGGACGTCAAGACCGGGGACGGAGTACATGTGGTGGAACAACGTCGAAACAAAGCCCGGTACCGGATATCCCACCCTTTATGAGGATCAAAAGGAGTATCAAGGCGGTTGGGAAGTAAAGGATGGCGAGCTTAAGCTCAAGCTGAACACCCGGTCGGGTGAGTTATTCAATCTTGGGTTCAATCCGCGGCTTCCTTCACTCGATGATTATTACGAACCGTGGACTTATAAGTACGACGATGTTATCAACGCTCCTCTTCAGCAGATCCAGCCGGTAGCAACTCCTGTTTCGCTTGTCACCGGCAAAGAAATGGAGATCGAAGCGGGTCCCAATTGGGACGACAATCTCGGTGGTTCTCCCATTTATGCGGCTAACGATCCCAATTTGGATGGAATTGCGGACGAGGAGCGGCGGCAGCTATTTGAAATGGAGCGCGTGGTCTATTTTTATTTGCCGCGCATCTGCAATCACTGTTCGAATCCGAGTTGTGTTGCCGCCTGTCCGGCGGGCGCCATTTACAAGCGCGGGGAAGACGGCATCGTGCTGGTCAGCCAGGAAAAATGCATGGGTTGGCGCATGTGCGTCTCCGGCTGTCCTTATAAGAAGGTCTATTTCAACTGGTCAACCGGAAAGGCGGAGAAATGCATTCTTTGTTATCCGCGGCTCGAAACAGGACAGGCGCCGGCCTGTATGCATTCTTGCGTGGGCCGGATTCGCTATCTGGGCATGCTTCTTTACGACGCCGACCGTATCGAGGAAACAGCGAAGAGGCCGGATCACGAACTGGTCGACGCGCAGCGCGACATGATTCTCGATCCATTCGATCCACAAGTCATCCGTGAGGCTCGTGAAAACGGTGTAGATGATAAGGTCATCGAGTCTGCCCAGAAGTCTCCCGTCTACAGCTACGTCAAGCGCTGGAAACTCGCGCTTCCACTCCACCCCGAATTCCGGACATTGCCCATGCTTTTCTATGTACCGCCGCTGCTGCCGGTCACTGGATCGATGAGCGATGAAATCTATGACAGCTCCCGCGATTTCTTCAGCTCTCTCGAGAACGCGCGCCTGCCTATTCGCTACATGGCAAGCCTGTTCACCGCCGGTGATGAAGAAGAGATCAAGGCTGTCTATCGAAAGCTGATGGCGGTACGGATTTACAAACGAGCACTGACCGTCGGGGACATTCCGCAAGCGGAAGCCGCGCAGGCGGTCGAAAGAGGCGCTACTACACCGGAAGAAATTGAAGCCATTTATCAACTGACTTCCCTTGCCGGTTTCGACGAGCGCTTTGTGATTCCGCCGTTTTCACGCGAAGCCGCGATCGAACTGGTGCACATCACGCATACACCCGCGGAGGCACGCGGGATGGGGTTCATCCACGAGCCGGAGCGAGGACTATGAAGGGGCGGAGATACGAACTCCTCGCCGACGTTCTCGACTACCCTGGTCCAAGGCTGGCGCCAGCGCTATATGAATTGGCTTCGCTGCCGCCGGAAGCTTCGCCAGAAGCCGCCGCTGCCTTAAGTACATTTCAGAGCGTGCTCGAAACGGCAGGTATCACCCGGCTTCAGGAACTGTATATCCAGACGTTCGATTTTCGCGCCGACTGTTCACTGTACGTGGGACATTACCTGTTTGGTGAGACCGGACGGCGCGGCGCCTTTCTGGCTGAACTGAGCGAGAGGTATTGCGAACGGGAATTAGCCGCAACCACGGAAGTGCCCGACCATATGAGTTGTCTGTTGCGCTATCTCGCTGCGCTCGATCCCGGCGAGGAGGCCAGCGAGTTGATCCATGGTTGCCTGATCCCAGCAATTTCTCGGATTATCGCTGCGAACGCAATGGCAATGAGTCCGTATCGTGTGGTGCTTGAAGGCTTGCTCGTACTGCTGCAGCAAAACAACGTCGGCCATGTTCAATTAGGAGAGTTCGCGTGGACATCATCCTCTTCGTCGCATTTCCCTATATTGCCGTAATCCTGGCGGTCGGTTTTGGCATTTACCGCAATGTGAGAAACCCGTTCAGCTATTCGAGCCTTTCCTCTCAGTTGCTAGAGAACAAGCAGTTGTTTTGGGGCTCAGTTCCCTGGCACTACGGGATCACGCTGGTACTGCTCGCTCATTTGCTTCCTTGGCTCTTCCCAGGCGTGGCGCGGTATGCGCTCTCGAATCCGATTTGCCTGGTTGTTGTTGAATTGATCGGGCTGGCATTGTCGCTCTTTACTGCTTTTGGGCTCATCGTGCTCATTATCCGCCGCTTGCCGGGCAACTCGCGCGCCCATGCAGTGACGTCCTGGATGGATTGGGTCCTTCTGTTCTTCTTTGCCGCGCAAGTTTTGAGCGGAATCGGGGTTGCCCTCTTCGAGCGCTGGGGCTCCCTGTGGTTTCTCAGCAGCGTTGTTCCGTGGCTGTGGTCGCTGGTACGGCTGCAGCCGGATATTTCTCCGGTCGTGGCGCTCCCGGCTTTCATTCAGTTCCACATTTTGTTGGGATTCTTGATCATTTTGCTTTTCCCATTTAGTCGGCTCGTGCACATTTTTGCAATCCCGCTGGGATATCTGCGACGGCCATATCAGGTGGTGATCTGGTATCGCGACCCGCGCCAGCGGACGTCTTCTCAACCGCGCACAACGGGCATCAATCGTCCTGTACGCTCCGGGCAGGCAACCGTTCGGTTCGATGCAGCAAAGAATCGGTGAGGTCATATGACGAACAACATCTCAAACGACGATTTCAACGCCGCCGCTATTCCTGGCGAGTCGCAGGAACTCGATCCGTCCGAGAAAAAGCGCAGGACATTTCTCACCGAAATCGGTGTCATCGCTGCCGGCATTGCCGCTGCGATCGTAACTGTCCCAGCAATCGCGTTCCTACTCGGTCTGCGTAAGACCCCAAGTTCCTGGCGCTCGCTTGGTCATCTCGACGATTTCAAAATCGGGGAGACGGTCGAAGTCTCGTTCACCGATCCGTCGCCTCTGCCGTGGTCGGGCGTGACGGCAAAAACAGCAGCCTGGCTGCAGCGCAAAGACCAGCAGGGATTTGTTGCATTCGCTATCTACTGCACGCACTTGGGCTGTCCGGTGCGCTGGGTTCCAACCGCGAATCTGTTCATGTGTCCCTGCCACGGTGGCGTCTTCTACGCGGATGGCACGGTTGCCTCGGGCCCGCCTCCTAAACCATTGGTTCAGTACCCGGTACGCGTCAACGCCGGGCTTGTAGAGATCCAGACGAGCCCAGTGCCGATCACCACTGGATGAGGAAATTATGATGCGTTCCCTCAAGCGTCTCTGGGCTTGGTTCGATGACATCACCGGATGTTCGAAGGCGCTCGGCCCTCCTCTTACACACCCAGTCCCACAGGCCAAGAAATCCAGATGGTTTTACGTTCTCGGCAGCGCCACGCTCGCGGCTTTTCTCGTTCAGGTCGTCACCGGAATCGCCCTCTCCAGTTCGTACGTGACCGGCTCCGATCAAGCCTACGATAGCCTCCGCTTCATCACTGATGCCCCGCTCGGCCGCATACTGCGCGGCATGCATTATTACGGCTCAACTGCAATGATCATCCTCATCGGCCTGCACGCAATTCGTGTATACCTGATGGCCGCTTATAAATACCCGAGGCAGGTCAACTGGCTTTCCGGGGTTGTGCTGTTGCTCGGAACGTTACTTATGGCCTTTACGGGCCAGATCCTACGTTGGGATCAGGGAGGGTTTTGGACTGCGGTTGTTGCCGCAGAGCAAGCCGGGCACACTCCTCTGATCGGTAATTGGCTAGGCCATTTCATCCTCGCTGGCGCGACACCGGGAGGGGCAACTCTCAGCCGCTTCTTTGCCGCGCACGTGTTCTTCATTCCCGCAGTTCTCTTCAGCTTCATCGCAGTGCATCTCTATCTGGTGGTGCACAACGGCATCTCCGAGCCGCCGAAGGCAGGCAGACCGGTTGACTCAAGAACCTATAAACGCTGGTATCACTCGCTATTGGAACGCGAGGGCGTGCCCTTCTGGCCGGACGCTGCCTGGCGCGATCTTTTCTTCGGATGTGTAGTCGTTCTCGTAATCTTCCTGCTTGCTGTTGTCGTTGGACCGCCAGAAATCGGCAAGCCGCCCGATCCCACGATTATTCAGGCGTCTCCACGTCCGGATTGGTATTTCCTTTGGTACTTCGCCTTGCTCTCTTTGATCCCAAACTGGTCCGAAGACTTTGTTATTGTTGTCGTTCCGCTGATTTTCATCATCTTTCTGATCGCATTACCACTCGTGGCCGGACAGGGAGAGCGAAGCCCAGGCCGCCGGCCGTGGTCGATTGTGCTGGTTGCTTTTCTTGTCGGTGCGATTGGATATTACTGGCATGAAGGCTTGAGAGCTCCGTGGTCGCCGCACATGGACGCTCCGCCATTGCCCGAATCCGTTGTCGGGGTGAGCAGCGGTCCGATTGCTGACGGAGCCAAAGTCTTTTATGACAAGGGCTGCGAATTCTGCCATGTGGTATCGGGCTATGGCGGCATTCGCGGGCCGGATCTGTCGGATGCGGGAGACCGCATGACGCGAGCCGAATTGATTACACGCATTTACAGCGGTGCGGCAAATATGCCATCTTACGCAAACAATCTCAAACCTGACGAACTGAACACGTTATTGGCATTTCTGCAATCGCGGCACCGCGCATACAAGTACAAGATTTCGCCTCCAACAGTAGCCGAGTCCCGGCACGCCCCTTAGTTGAGACAGTCACACGAACGAATCCCGGTATCGATTCGCCCTTTGACTCTGACGTGCATCCCTTCGGATAGAAGTTGTACTCCAGTGAAGGCGAAGTCCGGTTGCACATAGGCCAGCCCAATGATCTTCCGGTAAGTCGGGGAATAGACCGACGAGATGAGATGACCACACTCTTTCCCGCCGAAGAACAGGTTTGTATGCGGATGCGCAACTCTTAGGGCACCGCTGTCAACGGAGACTAGAACCCTCTTTAAGCAGCCATGTGAATGAAGATCGTGAACCACCCGTCGTCCCAGATACGGGCCTTTCTGGAAATTCAGCGCGTGGCATAACCCCGTTTCCTGAGCCAGATACTCCGCCGTAATCTCTTCTCCATAGCGCGGCCTGCCACGCTCGATACGCACAACTTCCCTCTCCTCGTCGGAGGCCTGTACTGCGCCGGCAGCTTCCATTTGAGCGATCAACTCGGATTTCCGCACCGAAGGAACATAGAAGAAGAACCCGTCCTGACCAGTCGCATTCAGCCGGCCAATCCAGCCGAGCGGTATTTCGAGGAATTCGTATTGCCCTCCGGGTACGGGGAATCCAGCTCTGGCAACGATTTCGGGTGCGTGCGGGCCTTCGACAGATAACGTCGAAACTCGATCCGTCACGTCCTCGAGTCGAACGTCGCCGCATTCAGTATTTCTTTCCATGTGCCGAAGCAGTTTGATTCGAAGCTCCGGTTCTGTGTCAATGAGAATCTCTTCTGGCAGGCAGACAATATGGGCGTCGCCAAGCACATAACCTTCCTGATTCAGGAAGAAGGTGTAGCATGAGTCACCACTCTGAAGCACCTGCACATCATTGGACACGAGGCCATCTAGGAAGCTGACGCGATCCGGCCCGCGCACGGCGATCTTTGCACGACTTGACAAGTCCAGCCACGCTGCACTCCGATGGAGTGCGTCATAGCCCGGCGTTGTCATTTCGGATGGCGGCAAAAACGGCCAAGAAACTTGAGCTTCTAATTCCCGCCGCGTTGCGGTTCCCATTTCCATTACCTCTGATTGCATTGTGGATCGTTTCAGGAAAGGCCGCAATGAATCAAGCGTAATGTGCAATGAAACAAAAGGCGTCTTCAATTTCTCTTCGAGAGTTGCTAACATCTGCGCAGGAGGTTCCTATGACTGCTGTTCGTACCACCCTCGCAAGAGACGTCTCACAGGAAAATCGCGACGATCATCCGGTCGTGCAGCATTTGCAGCGTCAGGTGGCTAATGCCTTCGTGCTCTATGCAAACTACAAGCATTACCACTGGCAGACGTACGGTCCCCTATTCCGCGATCTGCATCTGATGTTCGATGAGTTGGCAAAGGACGTGCTCGAAACGATCGATGAAATGGCAGAGCGCATCCGCATGATTGGGCAGGACGTTCAAAACGTGCATTTGAAGCAGATGCAGGAGGCAGCCAATGTTCACTCGGCCGGAGCAGGCCAGTCTCTCAAAGAGATGGTTGAAGAGGCCGATGCGAACTTGCTCGTGGTAATAAAAGACATGCGCGATGCCGCCAGGGTTTCCGACGAAGGCAATGATCCCGGAACGGTAGACCTGTTTTCTAAGACCGTTCGGGTTCACGAAAAACATGAATGGTTCTTGCGCGAGGTCTTGAAAAAGAAAGATGGGCTAATAAGCTGAGAGCCTGCCGGCGCAGCACAGGGCCATTGCGAACTGTTGCGGTTCAACAACAGTAGTTCTGGGTCTAACGTAGAGTTGTGGGTATCGTTACAGGCAACCTCGGGTTCCCGCGAATCGGTGCACGACGGGAGTTGAAGTTCGCTCTCGAGAAATATTGGTCAGGCCAAGGCTCGGCTCAGCAGCTTCAGACAGCGGCGCAGGAGCTCCGCAAAAATCACTGGCGCATGCAGGCTGACGCCGGCATAGAACAGATCCCTTCTAACGATTTTTCGCTCTACGATCACGTGCTCGATACAGCGGCTTTGATCGGGGCCGTGCCCGCCCGATACGATTTCAAGGCTGATCGACTGGACATAGAAACGTATTTCGCGATGGCGAGAGGAACCGCAACGGTTCCGGCGATGGAGATGACTAAATGGTTTGACACCAACTATCACTATTTAGTTCCCGAGTTCGAAACCGGTATGGAGCTTCGGACCTCGAGCCAAAAGCCGGTGGACGAATTTCGCGAGGCGAAAGCCTTGGGCTTGACCACACGGCCTGTGCTGCTCGGTCCAGTTTCATTTGTGCTGCTCGGCAAAATCCGGCGTGCCGGGTTCCATGCCAGTGATGTTGCCGAAGCGGTCGTAGACGTATACGGGCAAGTGCTGAAAGGATTGGCATCCGAGGGCGCCATCTGGATTCAGATCGACGAACCGTGTCTCGGCTTAGATCTCTCTCCATCCGATTGCACGTTGTATAGACGTGTCTACGAACGACTTGCATCGCTCGCCGGCGGCCTCAAAATTCTGATTGCAGCGTATTTTTCTGATTTGCGGGAGAATCTGGATCTGGCGCTGAACTTGCCAGTTGCCGGGCTGCACCTCGATCTGGTGCGCGCTCCGGGCCAACTTGCGGGTGCTCTCCAGCATGCACCGGCCGGCTTGACGCTATCGCTCGGCGTAGTAGACGGCCGCGGGATCTGGCGCACCGATCTCGATCACGCGCTGCGAGTTGTGCGGAGCGCAGTCGACCGCCTTGGTCACGAGCGCGTTCAAATTGCCCCTTCTTGCTCTCTCCTGCACGTTCCGGCCGATCTGGATCAGGAGATGCACCTCGACAACGAGCTTCGAAGCTGGTTGGCCTTCGCGAAGCAAAAACTGGACGAAGTCCGGCTTTTGGCGAGAGCGATCGAGAAAGGTTCCCCAGAGGTTCGAGAGCAATTCGAGGAGAGCCGCCGTGTTCTTGCCGATCGCCGCGAGGCCCCACGCATCTGTGACCCGGCAGTGCGCGCGCGAGTGGCAGCGATCGCGCCCCCAATGCTCCAGCGCCACGCGAGCTACACGGAGAGACGCAAGCAGCAGGAGCGCACCACACCGCTGCCGGTTCTACCGACCACCACCATCGGATCGTTCCCCCAAACACCCGAAGTGCGCCGCATGCGCGCCGAACATCGATCGGGCAAAATCTCCGCGGCCGAATACGAGAGTTTTTTGCGCGCCGAGGTGGAGCGCACGATTCGCTTCGAGGAAGAGACTGGACTGGATGTACTGGTGCACGGCGAATTTGAGCGGAACGACATGGTCGAATACTTCGGCGAGCAACTCAACGGCTTTGCTTTTACAAGGAACGGCTGGGTACAGAGCTATGGCTCTCGTTGCGTGAAGCCGCCCGTTCTGTTCGGGGATGTTTCGCGACCGCATCCCATGACTGTTGCATGGGCTCGCTATGCGCAGTCCCTCACAACACTGCCGGTAAAGGCCATGCTGACCGGCCCGGTCACGATGCTGGAATGGTCATTCGTCCGTAATGACTTGCCTCGTGCGGAAACCTGTTTTCAGATCGCGCTGGCTCTTCGGGAAGAAGTGGCGGACCTGGAGACTGCGGGCGTGCGCGTCATTCAGGTGGACGAGCCTGCCTTGCGGGAAGGCTTGCCGTTACGCACGTCGGATCGAAAGGAGTATTTGCGCTGGTCTGTCGATGCTTTTCGCCTCGCAACGGCTGTCGTAAAAGACGAGACGCAAATCCATACGCACATGTGTTATGCCGAGTTTGGGGAGATCCTGGATGCGATCCGGGACATGGACGCCGATGTCATTTCGATGGAAGCGGCGCGGTCGCAAATGGAGCTGCTCGAAGCCTTTCGAAGCGACGGATATCGGAACGATATTGGACCAGGTGTCTATGATATTCATTCTCCCCGGATCCCGACTGAAGAGGAGATGGAGCGCCTGATCCAGAAAGCCTTAAAGGTGTTCCGCCCCGACCAGGTATGGGTGAATCCGGATTGCGGTCTGAAGACACGCCGCTGGGAGGAGGTCCGTGCCTCACTCGCGAACATGGTGAGCGCCGCGCGGAAACTTCGGGGTGAGCTGACAACAAGTGTGGAAAAGAGCAGATAACCCAACTCTCGTCGTGATGGACGGAGTTGAGCGATCAACTGTCTGAATCAGATACGGACAGTTTCTCGGACGCCATTTCGACGCGTTTGGCCCATAAGGGGTAATCGAGGCCCGCCAATTTATTGATGACAATCGCCTGAGCGACCAGCAACACGACGGCGATCTCAATAATGACCAAGTAAGAGGGTTTGGTCACAATGCCGAGCGAAATGATAAGCGTCGTCGCACCTGCCGGTGGATGAGCAGCCTTCAAGAGAATCATCACCGCGCTGGTCGATGCGAGTGAGAGCGCCGCCGCCAGAATGCGGCTCGAGTCAACACCCACGACGGTAGCCGGAAGTGCGTGATGCAGCCCCATCAAGAGTAATGATCCGTAACCACAAAGAATGCCAATAGCATGTCCGTAAATTGTGTGGCGGGGCGAAGCTGTTGGAGATAGCGGCGTGTAGAAGAGCAGAATGGCTGTCGGCCCCAACGAAGGAAAGACAAAAGGGCTGTGAGACACCATTGCGACTCCAGCCAGAATCGCTATCGTGACGAAGCCATTGACAAACATGAACAGCGCCCAGATGGATCGTCCAGGAAAACGCGCCCGCAGACGGGTGAAACGAAGGCGAGAGAGCAGGCCATGCGCAACACTGGGTTCTAATACGGCCAACGGGCGCCGACGCTCGGATTTTTTCTTAGGCATAAGCTTCACCAACGTGACTTGGCCACGCGGTTCATCGCCATATATTTCGGCGGGGTCGCGATCATGATGTAAGATAACCTGCAGTTTCCAATCGATCCATAAGCAGGTGGAAATAGATGAGCCCCGCATAATCTTTCCATCTACGGAAGATATGTACGACTCCTGGGTAGTCGAGCGGTTTTCGCAGCTTGAGCCAGCGTGCCAGATTGTTTCGGGCTCCGACATCGTCGCCGGGGAAGATATTCGTTCTTCCCAAACCACGCAACAAAACGTACTCTGCCGTCCAGCGCCCCACCCCGCGAATGTCGAGCAATCGAGCGATCGCTTCCTGATCATCGATGGATGCTAAATGCTCAAGATCCATGCGTCGCCCGGCAATGGCAGATGCCAATTCGATCAGAGCACGACTCTTATTGGAGCTGAATCCGAGCTGTTGCAATTCTGACGCCTTTGCTGAAGCGAGTTGCTCAGGCACGGGGAAAGAGTACTGGGTCTCATCGGGTCCTTGAAATGGAAGACCCCAGGCTTCAGCGAGGCGATTGAGCAGAGTGATTCCAACGGCCAAGCTCAATTGTTGGCATGCGATGCCGTTGACAAGAGTCTCAAACACAGTCGGAAAGCGTGGCGGCTTTAACCCGTAAAACCGTTGCACTATATCGGATAGGCGCAGGTCGCGACTGGCAAAACAATAGAACGGTCGCAAATCGATGCGTCTGCCGAGCAGCCGATCAAGCGCTGAGATGATCTGCGCTTTTGTGGAACCATCGAGATCGATACCGGCGACCGCGACGCGAAGGCGCGAACTTGTGAGCTTGGTCTGGGTGACGGATATTTTTACCGCTTTGTCGCGGAGCGTTAGGACGCGCTTGTAGCTTGTTCCATCCCAGAGATCCATCCTGTTTTCGGGGCGGCGCCTTATCGCCCAGGCGGTCAAATTCAGCCGAAAGGGCGGTACCGCCTTGAGGAAAAAAGTTGCTTCGGGCATCGAGGCTGGCTCCCTTTCCGTCTCGGATCGCTCCCGATACGACGGCGTGACGGCCGATCATTTCCCCGGCAAATCCGCCTAACGACGACAGCTATCCCTCAAATCATTGGCGAACCAGAGGCTCATGCTATGTCCACCTCGGGAGAGAGATAAACATCTTGAATGCAATTGAGCAGCGCGATCCCCTCTCGCATCGGACGTTGAAAAACCTTTCGCCCGGAAATGAGTCCCGTTCCTCCGGCTCGTTTGTTGATAACCGCCGTTTCGATCGCATTCCTAAAATCATCCTCCCCGGAGGCGCCACCGCTATTAACCAGCCCTGCGCGTCCCATGTAGCAGTTCGCGACCTGGTACCGGCAGAGATCGATCGGATGGCTGGTGGTGAGGTCTGTGTACATACGGTCGTCGTACTTTCCATAGTGAGTACTGCCGTTATTTAGAGCTTTGTATCCACCGTTGTTTTCCGGCAGTTTCTGTTTAATAAGGTCGGCCTGAATGGTGGTCCCGAGGTGGTTGGCCTGGCCCGTGAGATCCGCTGAGACATCGTAATCCTTGTCCAGTTTGAAAGCTTTATTGCGCACGTAACACCACAGAACGGTTGCCATGCCCCACTCGTGCGCAAGGGCGAAAGCCTGACTTACCTCCACAATTTGGCGGGAGCTTTGCTCCGATCCAAAATAGATCGTGGCGCCAACCGCTGCCGCTCCCATATCCAACGCTTGTTTGATCGTGCCAAACAGGACCTGGTCGAACTTGTTCGGGTAGCTAAGCAGTTCGTTGTGATTGATTTTCACAATGAACGGAATTTTGTGAGCGTATTTGTGGGACACGATTCCTAGCACTCCAAACGTCGAGGCGACGGCGTTACATCCACCTTCGATCGCGAGCTTCACGATGTTTTCGGGATCGAAGTAGTCGGGGTTCTTGGCGAAGCTCGCCCCGGCTGAATGTTCGACCCCTTGGTCGACCGGCAAAATCGAGAGATAGCCGGTACCGCCCAAATGACCGTGATCGAATATGCGCTCCAGATTTATCAGCACCCGGTTGTTACGATCGGAAGCTGAATAGATCCGGTCCACGATATCCGGTCCTGGCAGGTGCAGCCGTTCGCGCGAAATCTTAGGGGTACTGAATTTCAGCAGATAGTCTGCCCGAGGGCCGAGATATTCCTGAATCGTTTTGCTTCTTGTCGTAGCTGTCGTGGCCATAACACATCTTTTCTTACAAGCAGGCGCCTTTCGCCCGGTTCCCCCGCAGTATGCAGGCCACGAATGGCGATAAGCAATAGTTCGTTCATCACACGGATATGAACGTCTGTCATCGTAAGCCTTCTCGCTTCGTGCGAGATTTGCCTCCCTCGGCAGGGCCGAGACTTGCGATCCAAAAGTTTCGTCCGTTGGGAACAGACTTAGGATCAGAAAAGGCAAGGACCCCTATCAGTTTCTGAGGCTAGAAGGTCCGCTGGGGATTGCGGTCCAGAGCCATCAATCCCAAAAGCAGCGGTAAATATAGCAGGGATGCCCGCAACAATAACCGCGCGTTACCTTTCGTAAGAGCGCGCCCAAACATTACGCCAAATCCCGCATAGACTAAACCCATAAGTAGTGCTGTCACGCCATATAGCGGCCCAGCGATACCCCACCAGACCGGCAGCAGACTCACCGGCAACAACGCCAAGATGGCGAAAATGATCTGGCGCGCGGTCGACCGGCCATCCCTCTCGATGACCGGCAACATGCAAATCCTGGCGCGCGCATAGTCCTCGCGACATAGCCAGGCGATTGCATGAAAGTGCGGAAACTGCCACAGGAAGCCTATGGCAAAGAGCAGTCCAGCTGTGGCATCGAGTGACCGGCCTGCGGAAACCCACCCGATGACCGGCGGGAGCGCTCCCGGCACGGCTCCCACTACGACGGACCACCAGGACCGCCGTTTGAGTGGCGTGTAGACGAGATCGTAGCTGAACGCGACAAAGAGCGCGAGGACGGCGGCGAGCGTGCTTACAAATAGAAAGAAGCATAGCTCGGCAACAACCAAACAAGCCAAGCCGAACAGCAGCGCGGCTCCGGGCCGTAGCCGCCCGCTCGGCAAAGCCCGATCGGCAGTTCGCTGCATCAGGCGATCCGGTTCGCGTTCCAAATATTGGTTTAGGGCAAATATCCCGGCCGAGAGCAGGGCGGTTCCGAACAGCATCACAGCCAGTGCATACTTCTGCACGCGCACGCCGTGACCTAACCAGAAACCGCAAGCTGTCACAAAGAGCAGAAATAGAGTGATCCTTGGTTTGGCCAGAGAAAAATAAGCTGCAACAATCCCGGGCCATGAAACCGCCGGGCTCGTTTCACGGTGGTCAGCTACAGCGTCCTGGTCCTCGCGAGCGCCGCTCTTGCTCACGTTGAAAGCCCATATCTCATTTCAAAATGCCAGCCAGTTCATCCGCCCGTTCCAAGGTTTTCTTGGGGTCGAGGCCACGGCGTTGAGCCATCTCGATCCCGATATGGGCTTTCTCGGTGTGGGGCAAAACGGCTGTCGCCAGTGGGAATACGCTCTCGTCTTCGACCACAAGGTGATGAGCATAGAGCTTGGTGAGCTGATTCAGCGCCTCCGTCAGGCGTTCGGCATCTTCCCGTTTCAACCTTGTATCCATAAGCCACCGTCTGCCCAACTGGTCCACCTCCTCATGCCATCCGGCCGCCTGCTCGTGATCCTTTTCGAGCTCCTGCAGTTTGGCGAGTGCGTCTCTAACCTCGGGATGCTCCATTTGGCGCAAGCGGGGAAACAGGCTTTCTTCCTCATCGGCAGTATGGCGCGGTGCAGCGTTGCGGAAATAGTCCAACGCCCGCAGCCACTCCTCTCGCTGCTCCTCCGTCATCGGCTCGCCGTGCGCCTGCCGAGTAACGCTCACGAGCACCGCGAGGAAACGTTCGATGCGGCGATGGCAATCGCTCAACAATTCGATTGGATTGGAAAAATCACCCGCCGGTTTAGCGCCGATTGTGATTGGCATAAAAACTCTCCTCCACTCTGTTAGCGGCCGTGTTTAAATCGGGGCATCTCCCCTTCAAGATGCTTGTGCTGTTTGAAATCCCTTCTGCCTCGCTTCATGAGCAGGCGGCGACAGAAGAGTCAAGATCAGGCTTAGCGCGAACAGCGTCACAGCAGCCATTTCCAAAATCGCCGATGCTGGCAACGCTCTCCATGCCGCCGCTTGATTGCTTTCGTACGCGGCAATCTCGCTTCCAACGCGGACGACGCAGCCAATGTTCAATGTCAGCAAGGAAGCGAACATCAGGTTTGGCGAAAATAGCGTGCGCATGCCGCAGAAAGCGGGAAGCACCCGCTGGCCAATAGAGAACACCATTGTCGAAATGAATCCGACGGTTAGGGCGTGGCGTGAAGCCCCCCATATTCCACCAGCCTGGTCCGAAACGAGAGCCCAGATGGAAGTCGCCGCGGCAATCAGCATCCATACGTACGCAAGGCGAACAAAGACAGGGAAACTGCCATGAATCCCCTGTGTCTTCGGCGGCTGTTCGGGACGGGCAAAGATATGCAGCCCCAAGACTGCGCTGACCGCACCGATCAGGAGCAACACGCCGCCCAACCGTGCCGCCCCTGCTCCCGTCGTTATCACACCAGCCGACACACAGGCGAGAGCCAGCAGAAGCATCCAATCATCCGGTTTCCGCAATCCGAGAAAGACCGGCAACCACCTCGCACTGAAGCCCCAAATCGAAAGCGCAACGAATCCCCAGAGTGCCAATATGAGAAATCGTTGATCCACAGCG
>JBAUZG010000021.1:0-16020 GCA_049585195.1 Bryobacteraceae bacterium
CCGTTGTGCAGACTCATGCTCCAAGAAGTTACTCGGACGAAACCGCGGTCACCAACTACTCAAGCGAGGAAACGGTCTCGAGCTATGAATTGGCTGCATCATCGGATTTGCTCTTCCCCAACATGGCGCAGAAAATTGGAATCCGATCTGCTGCCCTGGGCACTCCAAGACGTGTCGCTTGGCTCCGAGCTTCTGGAACTTGGGCCTGGATTTGGCTTTACAACGGCATTCCTGCATGCTAGAACAGCAAACCTGACTACCGTGGAAGTGCATCATGCATTCGCGAAACGCCTGTTGCAATGTTTCAGGGGCACAAACGTTCGCGTGGTAGAAGCTGATGCCGCGGCTCTCCCATTTGCTGATTGCAGTTTCTCCGCAGCAGCCTGTTTCACAATGCTGCACCACCATACCGAGTATGGAACTCCAGGATCAGCTTTTTCGAAACGTCTACCGCGTCTTGCGCCCCCCGGCTGTATTCTTCGGAACTGACAGTACTGACGGCTGGTTGATGAGGCTCATCCATATCGGAGATACGATGATCTTATTTGATCCGAATACGCTCACGGCGCGACTTCAGAGCTGCGGATTTGAAAATGTGGCCGTCAAATCGACCGGGAAGATGTTGCGGTTTCGAGCTTATCGGAATCAATGATTCTGCTGCGCCAGGGCGAGTATAGATTTTTTCGGCTGCGCGTGGCATGCCGATCACCAACGTGACGTGATCCATGCGAATTCCCAATGAAACGAACATCACTGGACAGACGAACAATATTATGTTGTTAGCGAACATTCGCACTCATAACCGCTTTAATGGACGACAATGTGACATTACAGCGTTGTGACGGGTCTTCGAGAATATATTTCAGTAACGAAATATTTTCCTGTTTGAATCCAGAACCTAACGCTGCGTTGAACCTAGCGAAGCTGAGTAGCATCCAATAGATAGATCGGCGAGATAGAAGCTCAGGAGCCAATTAGTAAGTGGGCGTGGCTTCACTGTAGCGCCCAGTGCAGTCTTGAACGTCACATGAACCGGGCCTAAACTAGCAAGGAGGAGCCGAAGAGCATGAATGTTCGCTGGCGACTTATTCAAGTTACTCGAGGGTACCGATGACGGGGCATTTGTCGTCACCGAGGAGAGCGAAATTCGCTCGTGGAATGCTGGAGCACAGAAGCTGTTCGGCTATGCCCCCGGAGAAGTAGTGGGCAAAGCCTGTTACGAAGCCCTCAAGAGTACCGGCGCGCTAGGCGCCCCGATTTGCGTCGGTCGCTTTAGCGTTCAACATTGCGCTCTCAACGGTATCGAAATTCCGAATTTCGATCTGGAAGTGACGACGCGGCCAGGACGGCGGATATGGGTGAGCGTCTCGACGATGGTCTTTTATGACACACGCCTCCATAACCACCTGATCGTTCACCTCGCCCACGATATCAGCAAACAGAAGGAAACCGAAGACATGCTATCGCGGATTCTGAATGTCTCCAAAAAAATGCTCCTGCTTGCTGGTGGAAGGAAATCGGAACTCGCTCCGATTACACCTCTCTCGGAACAGGAGCTTCGGATTCTGCGCTTGTTTGCACAGCCAAAGAATTCGCGGCAAGTTGCGAAGGAGCTACAGATCACTTTGCCGACTCTGCGCAACCAGCTCCACATGATCAATCAGAAGCTCCGCACGCACAGTCGACTTGAGGCAGTAGTGCATGCCCTCAAACGCGGTCTGATCTGAGGCGTTCTCACACCAAAGCCGATATTCGTGAGTGGCACCCGCCTTGTCTTAGTTCCCGATCCCGGTTCTCGACATCGAGCAAACGTTCTATTGTTCTTCCAATACACTCGATAGCCGAATTTGAGAATCGCCGCGGCGACTTGATCCATGAGGCCGCCAATACCTTTGGAGCGGATTCGGAGTGGGGACGCGTACGCGAGGCGTCTATCGGGCGAAGGAGAAGTCACCATTACTCTGGATTCCGAAGCCAGCAGAAGCCATTCAGGCCCGCGAAGTAGGTATTCTATTGGAGCACACGAACAAGAAGGCCAAGAAGGGCCGAGGCTTTCCAGACTAGCGGCTCTGCCACGCCGTATTCGCAAGTTCGCTCTAGCCTTCGAATAGGCAAAGTGCCTCAGCGGCGAAGGCTTACGATTAGCCTGCACATTGCGGCTAACGCCTCGGTGACAGACGTTTATGCCGTTGTGACGAATGGCCTATTGTGGAGTTTCCTTGATGCACCACATACTGGCAGTGAACGAACAGCTCGATTCGCGAGCGCCGGTTGTGCCGGGATTGTTTCGGCAAGCGGGTATTCGTTCTGCAAGCCGGTTCGTTCCCAAATGGCGATGCAGTCACTGAATCTCCAAAGCGCCTCAGAGACTCGCGCGCGTTTCGAGTGGAGTCGAAACAAACGCGTTGAGCAGCTGTACTTCATCACGGCGATATCCCAGGATGTCCGTTACGGTAGCGGTTGTCTCGTCGGTATTCAAACACTGAAGAAAGGCCTTGCAGCTCTCGGGTGTGACGTTGCACTGGTGGCGCCCAAAGTACATCTGCCTGTGTTCAGTGTTGAGCGCACATTCTTCAATGAAGGACTTCGGTTTCACCGTTTTCGAAAGGATGCGGTAACCGTGGGTTTTGATGCGGACGGGTACTCTATCGCGCGGCATCGAGATCAGCCTCATGTGGCATGCATTAAAGGTGTTCTGGCAGACGTACTTCGTTTTGAAAGCGGTCTGAGCCGTGCCAGTATGGCTCTGCAGGCACATCTGGAAAAACTGCACGCGCAGCGGGCAGATCTGGTCATCACTCCCAGTTTGTATTGCGCCGAACGTCTGGCGGATTTGTATGACGTTCCGGATGCTGTCGTGATCCCAGAACTCATTGATTTGGAGCGCTGGTACAGTCTGCTTTCCCCCGAGCCAGATCGCGGGAGTAATCGCTTTACCGTCCTTTGTGTTTGCCGGTTCTACGCTCGAAAACGCGTCGACTTCTTGTTGCATGCGGCCGCCATGCTTCAGGATCGATTACCGGAGCTCGAGGTTCGAATAGTCGGCGGGGGCATGGAAGAAAGCCGCGTGCGCGACTTGTGGCGCAGGTTGCACCTCGAGAAGACCGTACACTGGCTCGGAGACGTAACGCTTCGGCAACTCGCGGCCGAATATCACCGCGCCGACGTGTTCTGCCTTCCAAGCGTTCAGGAGGGTTTCGGCATTGTGTTTCTCGAAGCGATGGCGGCTGGCAAACCCATCGTTGCCTGTCGCTCAGCAGCCGTTCCAGAAGTTGTAAAGTACGGCTACCTGGTTGAACCCGAAAACGCGGAAGCGCTCGCCGCCGGCATTGAGCGACTGTACTCTGACGTTGAACTCCGCATGTGGTTGGGCGAGATGGGCAAGCGGTCGGTCGAGCGCTTCGATATGCACCGAGTGGCGCGAATGTTTCTCGACGCTGTATCGCGTTTGCTCTAGACGGGACAACCATGGAGACAGCAAGCCGGTTCGCTTTGCGGCTTCGATCTGCACGAGTTTTCGGCCGACGTACCGGGTTTCGCTCTGTTCGCCGGAAAACGAAGCCGGCCTTGTCCTCGGAAAATACAGGCCGTGAACACCATCGGTATCTCTACTCACTAACGGCGATGCTTGAGCGTGGCATCGTGACACAAACCCTACTTGTCATGCCGTGATCCGGTGGAGGGACTCAAGTGTGAAAAGGATCGCAAGCTACTGGAAAACTCCAAAAGGGAATTGATGAAGAGCAAAGCGTCGTTTTTGGCGACGACAATCGGCCAGACGGCGCTGATGAGCGCGACGGGCGTTGTTCTCTATCTGTACGTCTTCAGCCACCTTTTGGGAAATCTCCTCATCTTTTCGGGCCGCGGGCCGATTAACGCATATGGCATCTTGCTGCATTCTCATCCTGTGATGCTCTGGACAGCTCGATCGGTACTGCTGATCGCGGTGCTGATTCACATCGCGACGGGTACCAAGTTATGGTGGCTCGGCCGACACACGGCGCGGCCGATCCCATATGCCAGGAGGAAGCATGTGCCTCCCGGATACGCGTCTAGAACCATGATGCGTAGCGGGATGGTGATTCTGATATTTGTGATTTTCCACATATTGCACCTGACTACGGGCTCGATCGGCTTGCCTTTCCACGAACTCGACATTTACGGAAATGTCACCGCCGGGTTTCACATCGTATGGGTCTCGATAGTCTATGCGGTCGCGATGGTGTTTCTCGGCATGCACCTGTATCACGGGCTCTGGACGATCTTCCCTCTGTTCGGGCTATCCCATCCCCGGTTAACAAGAATCCTCAAATGGCCCGCTCACATATTCGCAATTGCCATTGCAGCTGGGTTTATCTCGATTCCAGTCGCCGTGCTGGCCGGTTGGCTAGGTCCCTGAAGAACAAGCACAACAATTCAGAACGGAGCTATCGGAATGTCATCTCGATCGCGCACTTATGCTTTGCATGGACTGCAAACGGAACCGCGAAAGCGCCCGACGAGAACACTGACGTAATGAGTGCTGAGTTTCAGCCTTTGTGATGAAAGCGAGCTATTTCGAAGACGCGGTGCCGGGATGCGCTAATATGCCAAGCGTCGCGGCGGCGCATGCTATATGCACCGTCGCGCTACTTGAACGTTACATGCAAGGAGCTTTCCACACTGTCCTCATCCAGTGGCTTACGTCGCTGACGGCGGTGTTTTTTATTGTCGATCCTTTCGCGGCCACTCCGGCCTTTCTTGCCATGACCGCCGGGTATGAGCGCCTCCGGCGCAGACAGATGGCTCGACGCGCTGCTCTTACGTGCCTTATCATACTCAGTGTTTTTGCCATTGGGGGCAAGTATTTATTTCGGCTCTTCGGTATCACGCTACCGGCGTTTAAGCTCGCAGGCGGTCTACTGTTGCTCCTGATCGCCCTGGACATGCTGCAAGCTCGCCGTTCTCGTACTCGCGAGACGCCGGAGGAACAAAGTAATGCCAGCGCGACCGAGGACGTGGGCATTATCCCGATGGGCATTCCAATGCTCGCTGGACCGGGCTCGATCTCGACTGTGATGGTGCTCGTTGGGCAAGCACCCTCTTGGTACGGTGCGATCCCCGTTCTGGTAGGCATTGCGATCACCTCGGGAGTGACGTACGTAGTGCTGGTGGGCGCCGACCGCGTTGAAGCTGTGCTCGGCGAACTGGGTATCCGCGTTGTTACCCGGCTGATGGGTCTCATGCTGACCGCGATCGCATTCCAGTTCTTCGTCAGCGCTCTTGTAGATATGCGGGTGATTGCTCCTGTCGCCTTGCCGTGAGGAAATGTGCCGGAATCAAGTTCTTATGGAGACTCGGATCAGGAACAGAACTATAAGAAGATGATCGCTGCCGGCCATGAATCTTTAGAATTGAAGAGAAACCCTCACCGCAGTGGGCTGGCGAATAGTCTGATGGTGGTGACCACCTTCTGCTGGGCGAGCAACATCGTCGCAGGCAAGGAAGCGTTGACAGGCTTCGATCCATTGTCGCTTGCTCAACTGCGAATGGCCGGCGCCGCAATCCTTTATATCCTCCTCTACGTTGCCTGGCGTGGCCGTCCCAAATTACGGTTCGAACAGCGTGAATGGCTGATGCTGACCCTTATGGCGCTTACCGGCATTGCATTGAATCAGATCTGCTATATCGGCGGCCTCGCGCGGACGTCCGTAACACATACGGGTCTCATTCAGGCGATCGGCCCCGTAATGGTCCTGTTGCTGTCCGCCTCCATGGGTATGGAGTCGCTGACCCACAGCAAAATCATTGGCATGACAATTTCGTTTCTAGGCGTGGCTTTGCTGTTGATCGAGCGCCCTGAGCAAGGAAGCGGAGCAAGTTGGCTTGGAGACTTGATTGTGATTGCCGCAGGCGGATTCTTTGCTTACTACACGATTCTGGTCAAGAAGTCTGCGAGCCGCTACGATCCACTTACTTCGAACGCGCTGGTTTTTGGTTTAGGCACAATCTTTCTGGTTCCGTTTTGCATGCATTCCGTCGTGCAAATCCGATGGAGCCAGATTCCGCCGCACGCATGGCTGGGATTGGCCTATATGGTGCTGTTCGGCTCGTTTGTGGCGTATTTGATCTACGCGTTCGCTTTGGAGAAGCTCTCAGCATCCAATGTCGCCGCATTTGCCTATCTCCAGCCGCTCATGGCTGCGCTGATGGGCATGTGGCTCCTGGGGGAGAAGATCTCACTTACCGCGGCGCTCGGCGGCGCATTGATCCTTTTCGGCGTGTACTTCACCGAACGCGCACGGGGCGAGCGAAAAAACATCCACCACTTGGCGCGCGGACGTATTTGAGCTGTAAGGCAAGGCATATAATACTCACGCGGCAGGACGCCAGCTTGCCTGCGCAACACTCGGCAATGAGACCGATTACTATGGCGACTCAGCCCAAGACACAAGTTCGCCGTATAGATATCGATGAAGTGCGGCGCATCAAGGAGTTGGTCTTTGTGGATGCGGGCAGCGCAACCCCGCTCGCCTGAATCCCCGTTCAGGTGCCGCGTGCGCTTCATGTGCCGGCTAAAAACCTGGATCAAGCGCTGAAGCAGCTGCCCCAAGATCGAGCGCTCGTGACCTACTGCACTTGAAGTGGAGAAAAGACGATCGCCTGGGTGGCGCGCGCATTGAAGGAACGCGGATTCCAGGAACTTTACGTTTTGCGCGGTGGATTTACAGCCTGGCAGAGGGCAGGTTTGCCGGTCGAAGCCATTCCGCCTGCAAAATGACTTGGTATGTTAGCAGCTTTAACCTCTTGCTGATCGCGCAGGGGGCATCGGGCTTCTTTTCGCTCATATGATTTAGGACTGTCCGCACGTTCCGTCTGTTTCCCGTTTTGGATAGGTGATTTCCAGTCCTTGAACCCGCGCCCACGGCGTCAGTTTGTGCGGCTGTGTATGCGTTTCACTTAAGATATCCTCAACTTCCACGCCGTGCACCAGAAGCGCATCTCCTACGAGCGAGCGATGGCAGCGCCAAGGCACCGCCTCCGCACAAAGCAGCGCCGTTTTCTTTGTGGATGCCGTGGCAATCAGTTCCTCCACGGCCCGCGCAAACTCCGGCGTCTGCATGTAGTCGGCATAGCCGCGGAACGAGGCATTCTTCCAACCTCTGTTCAGCGAATCCTTCCGCGTATGTCGCAGCCCGCCCAAGCCCGCGAAATGAAAATATTCGACCCCTTCTTTCGCGAGCAACTGCTTTAAGGCATTCTGATCGTATTGCGGATTCCGGCGTGAGCGCGGAATCGTGCGGATATCCGCAACCAGTTCGATTCCATACGTCCGCAGAATCCGTACAAACTCATCAGCAGGACGCGTGGAATGCCCTAGAGTGTAAATAACTACGCTGTCCTGAAAGATTGTTTGGTGCATCGCTGGACCATTGCATTCCCGGTCCTTTTTCCGCCGCTATTGTACGTCAGCACGGGACGCTAATTAAGGGACACCTGGAGGATCGAATGATTCCGTACGTATTCAAGCCGAGCCGCCCACAAGCTGTTTTGGATCCCCGTCCAATTACGACTAAGTCGGCATGGCGACGTTCCGCCGTCTCCACAACCGCGTGTGGAATATCGCCGGGTTCAATGTGTATCTCGCCCTGAGCGCCTGCGCGTCGCCGCATTTCCTCGAGTTTCTGTTTAGCGGCAGTCATTATTCGAAAGTAGAAATTGCCTGAATAGTACTCTTCACCGAACGACTCGAATCGCGGCTCAGCATAGACGATTTCCATCTGTGCATTGAACGACGAAGCGAATTCGGAAGCCCAGGCCAGGATCTCTTCGCCCGAGCGATTCACATCGATTGCGCAGAGAATCACTTTCGGCAGTATCGATTCGGTGGGAAGCCATGCGGAAAGGTGTGCGCCCGTCCAGACCGGACAATCCACGTCGTGCAGAACCTTCATGGTGACGGATCCAAGAAGTCGGCGGCGAAATTCACCGTAGCCGTGAGTGGGCATCATGATCAGATCCGGCTGCTGTGATTGGGCATACGCAACGATTTCGGTTGCCGGATCTCCAAACCGAAGCTCACGCTGGACGTTCACGTGGTTCGATTCGCCACGAAGAAAGTCCTTTAGTCCGGCCTGTGCTTCGGCAATGTGCTGACCATTCGCTTCAGCCGGATGCCGGGCTGAGATGTGCAGCAACGTAATGATTGAATGGAAATGCTCTGCCAACGCGAGCGCGTACGTTGCTGCTTGTGCGCAGCGATCCGAGAAATCAATCGGAATAAGAATTTTCGAGAGCGGCAGCACTGGTCATTACCGCTGCCGGCGGCGCAGCGAAAGCGCATAGATCACTGACCGAACCTCAATCAGCGGGTCGCCAGGCTCGATCCCGTCTGGCAAGCGCGCGGGATCGAATGCAATCGTCCGCTGAACAGCTTTGTCGTTGGCCAGCGGTTTGGTTACAGCAAGTACTCCAAGTTCGATTTGTGGGCGCTCTTCCGGCCACGATCGGGTGGGATCCTCGATCGGATCCCCCTCGCCTGCCAGTTGGGCGACCAGCCGGAATTCGGCCGGGTGGCGGCTCAGCCGCTCCGCCAATTCATCAAACAGATAGTTGTCATCGCGCTTGGCCGCTTCGCTGTCATTCAGATACTGCTCGCCCGCAACGGGAACGACGCGGTAGCGGCCGAACTGGCTGCGCCCCTCCCGGTTGATAAACCGGAAACTGTCAACCGCGTAATACGACGTAGTGGCGAAGCTCTGTGGCGCCGGTTTCGGGGTCTCAACGAAGAGCTTTGCCGCCGGATGGCCGGAAAGGAATGTGTCGAGCGGTGTCGGCTTGGGCGCGTCGGGGCTGCTCGACGCCAGCGCGCGCAGAAATGCGAGAAATTCCTTCGCATCGCGCGCAGGAAATCCATTGTAGGAGTGAGCAACAATATCCGTGCTCGCATTACCTTCCAATTGAAAGCGGATAGCCATGCCATGTGGACTGGCCATTGGATCGCTGTCTCGCACGACCGGAACTCCAATGAAATTCGAGAATCGCACTGTTATCGGCACCGACTGGCCCTGCATGTGCGGAGCGCGGGTGAGCGATCGTGCAGTTTCAGTTGCCCGAAAGGTGCCTTCGTAGAGAACGCCTTTGGCATGGACCGGCCGGTAGCCGGGATGGGAGCCGAAGATCGAGTTGAGCACATCGATCACCTGCTCATACAGATTCTTTTCAACAGCGCCTACCGTTGAACTCGCCATATATCCTGAACTCCTCTCTTGTTTGGCGGCAAATCGCCACCTGCTTTGAAATGTTTTCCAGATCATTGAACGTCAGAGCATCAGCGTATTGCCGCAGATGCCCTCGTTATTCCTTTTCTTACCGTTTCCGCTATCTGGTCCCGCAGAAAGGCCGTAGCGTTGGAGCAGTTCGTTGGGCTTACCACTTTGCGGAATGTCGCGCACTGCCAGTTTATGGACCCTAACACGCAATGCGCCAAGCACCGCATCGCCGAACCCGCCGCGCGTGTAGTGATCCTCTTTGCGAGGATTGCGGAGATCTGCCGGGTCATATCGCATGACCGAGAAAAACAACACCGACATAATCTCAAGCCGCGGATGCGCAACTGGTGGGGTGGCAACTACCGGCTGCCGTTGTCGCCTGGATGGAATGGATCCGCAGGCGTGTCGCTTTCTCCGCAAGCAAGGCTAACAACTTCTCATTGCTACGTATCGCAGACATAAGTACTCCTCCAACCCCGACGCAGACTCGGGCAACTTTCCACAAGAACTTCGCCACTAGATCCGCTAATCCATCGGTTTCTCGGCTTTGAGTATTAGACGAATCGGCCCCTTCTGCACTTGATGCCCGTACAGCACCTGCGCCAACTCCCATCCTTCCCGCCCATACTGTTGAAGAACCTTCTCCAGCTCAACATCTGGATCTATCTCCGGTTGGAAGTCAATGCGTTCAATTCGATATAGCCATTGAGCCATTGCGGGCCTCCCTTTCAATCGGCATCCACCGCTATAAGACAAGTAACTCTAATTTGCGGGGTTACGTTGGGAGCTTCAAGGTCAACGGTTTCCCCTAAAAAAACGTCAGATAATCCGCTTCGAAGCAGGCGGGAGCCTTCAACTGCGGTCCCGGGCTTCATCCCGTGCGTACGACTTGGATCCGGTCCAGATCGGGCTCGACGTCTTTCCAGCGAGGACAGCCGCAGCACTTTTACCCTTTGCCCTTCCGCCAGCAACTCCAACAGTAAGATTGCGCTGTTGTTGAAACAGAGAGCATCGCGATGCCGATTTGCTTCTGCCGAGAGCTCGGTGAAGGTTGCTTCTTCCGATGAGGAGAGATCAAACTGATCTTTGAAAATTTCCGGCAATCCATCGAGCCGCAAACGTGCGCCAGGCGGAATGCACACGACGGGCGTAGGCTCGCTGTCCGAGGAACACCAGGCTTTGAACCTTTGCCAAATGCTTTTCGATCGTTGGCGCGACCAGCTGTCGTAGTCAAAGCACGACACCAGTCCGAGCGAGCCGCTTTGAAACCGATGGGCCACCAGTTCCTCGCCTTCGATGGCGAGCCGGTTGGGAACCATCATTAATGAGTAATCGCACATAAATCTACCTCTCTTTCTTTCACTTCCATTTCGCGAGACGGGATTGAGGCCCTCACGCTCATTCAAATTCACTTCATTCTTCGTACTTCGAAAGCACAATTTTCACGTCAGACGCTCACCACAGGACACCGCGATTCCCGGATGATTCCATACGTGTTCAAGCCGAGCCTGCCAGGCGCCCGGCCGCTACCCCTTCCAATCACCAGCAGATCAGCGTCCAGATGCTCGGCTGCGGCAGAAACTGCGCGGGGGATATTGCCGGGTTCAATGAATACCTGAGCGCGGGTTCCCGCGGCGCTCTGCAATTCCTCCATCCTGCGATTCGAATCGGCCAGGATCTTGTGCTGATATTTTTCTAGATCTTCTTCATTTGCCGGCTTGAGCCGCGGGTCAACGTGTACCAGCAGCAATGCCGCATCCAATTCCGAAGCCAGTTGCGAGGCCCAGACCAGAGCCTTTTCGCTTCCCGGATTGGCATCGGCAGCACATAGGATGGTAGTCGGGTTGATCCACTCGGCACTCGGTCCTTTCGCCAGATGCGCACCCGTCCAGACAGGGCAATCGGCATCGTGCAGGACCTTGGCGGTAACGGACCCAAGTAATAGCTGACGGAATGCGCCGTAGCCACGGGTGGGCATCATGATTAAGTCCGACTGATCCTCTCGGGCGTAAGCCACGATCTCCTGGGCGGGAGATCCCTCTCGCAGAACTCGCTTTGCATCGAGATGGGCAAAAGCGGCACAGAGAAAATCACGCAACTGTCTGTTTGCACGCTCTTCGCGCTCAGCGTTCACGTTCCAATCGGGGCCAGGCGCGGGCGCAACATGAAGAAGAGTTATCTCGGAATGAAAACGCTCGGCCAGAGGTATGGCGAATCGAGCAGCGCCCAAGCAGCGCTCCGAGAAATCGATTGGAATCAGAATCTTCGAGATTATCGCCATTGTCAGCTCTCCTCTTGTCCTATCCGCGACCCGCAACCATGGTTTGGATGAGCCGCAATAAGGGATCCGGATAGCAGCCGATCGCAATCACAAATGCCGTAAGCACGCCGAGCGTCCACCTTAACGAGTGCGAACTAGTCCGAGGAAACACGAATGCTTCACTGGCGGTCTCAGGCATCCGGCGGTACAGTGCGACAATAATCCGCAAGTAATAGAAGAGGCCGATGGCGCTCGTCACGACGAGAATGATCACGAGCGCCCACAGTGCAACCGAAACGCCTGCGGCGACGAGATAGAACTCGCCGAGAAACCCTGCAGTCAGAGGGATGCTGGCCAGAGACAGGAGCATCACTGTGAACACACTACCGAGTACCGGGCGGCGCCAGAAAAGGCCGCGATAGTCTTGAAGATCCCCGAGATCGTTTCCAGGCCTCGAGAGCACCGTCACGACGCCAAAGGCGCCCAGCATAGTCGCGAAATAAGCGACCAGATAAAGCGCGGCAGCGGAATGGCCCAGCGCTCCGCCGGCCTCGAATGCGACGACCAGATATCCGAGATGGGCGATCGAGGAGTACGCAAGAATGCGTTTTACGTTGTTTTGAAACAATGCCAGCAGATTCCCTGCAAACATCGAGGCGGCCGCGATAATTGAGAACACCAGAACCGAACCGTTGCTCCGAACTCCCGAAAGATCGAAGAACCGAATCAGAAGCGCAAACATAGCTCCCTTGGAGACGGTTGCCACAAACGCCGCGACTGGGGCCGGCGCACCTTCATAAACGTCCGGGGTCCACATATGAAACGGAACCAGCCCCAGCTTGAATCCGATGCCGACCACAATGAGCGTGACGGCCACGGCCATTGTCACTGGCTTGAATCCTCCTGCCGCCATCGCGGCCGAAATACCGCGAAAATCCATCGTGCCCAGCTCGAAATAGACGATTGCTATTCCAAAAAGCAGAAACGACGCAGAGGCCGCAGCAAGGACGAGGTACTTCAGCCCCGCTTCGGCGGATGCTTTCGCCTTGCGCTCATACGAAATGAGCCCGTAAAGAGCGACGCTGAGGATTTCGAGGCCAAGGAACAGTGAGGCGAAGTGGCTCGCGCTGACCAGAACAGCGGACCCGAGCGTCGCAATCGCGATCAGCAGATACAACTCTTCCGGGCGAGCTTCTTCGTGGGACTTGAAATACCCATAGCAGAGGAACACGACGGCAACGCTGGCTGCCAGAATTAGCCCTATATAGAAAAGTGCACTCGAATCGATCCTGAGAAGCGGAGTCACATCGCGTGGAGGGAGAGGTGCGGCAACAGAGAGGGATGCGAACGCAGCGCACAAACCGAGGACGGTCAACAGCACCGTGAGCAGGTGGTTGCGCTGTACGGCAATCGCCAGCATGACCAGAACCGCCGTCGCCGTAATCAGCAGCAAAGGCAAAAGCGTTAACAGATCCGTCGCGCTCATATGTCACCGATGGCTTTGAACCGCGGCTTCGAGCACGCGTAAAGCCGGATTGAACGCCCTCAGAACCGGCTGGGGATTCAATCCCAGCCATACCAGGCTGCCGGCCATCACTGTGACGATTGCGCCCTCTCGATACGCGAGATCCGGCATGGTCCAACGATGGACGTTTGGACCTTGAAAAGCTCGTTGCACCAACTGCAGCGCATAGAACGTAGACGTCAGCACGCCGACAGCACCCGCAATAGCGAGTATGGGGTGGTCATGATAGGTTCCTAATAAAATCAGAAATTCACCGACAAAGTCTCCAAGGCCGGGCAGCCCCATCGAGGCCAGCGCGAAAAACAGTGCGGCTCCGCTAAGCCGCGGCGCGGTCGACCATAGCCCGTTCATGCGGCCCATATCGCACGTATGGATACGCTCCTCGAGAGCACCGATCAGAATGAATAGAGCCCCAGTGCTGATTCCGTGGCAGACCATCGTGAGGACGGCGCCCTGCAGGGCAAGCTCATTCCAGGAGAAAACGCCCAGCACAATGAAGCCGAGATGGCTGATGCTTGTATACGCGACGAGACGTTTCAGATCCGTTTGGCCGAAGGCTAGAAGCGCTCCGTAGACGATCGCCGCCGTGCCCAGGCCCATCGCAACCGGCGCAAACCCTTGTGCCGCCGTGGGAAACAGGGGAATCAGAAACCGGATCATGCCATAAGCTGCGGTCTTGGCGAGTAGGCTTGCAAGGATCACAGCGACTGGGGCGGAAGCCTCGGCACAAGCATCAGGCAACCACGTCTGGAAGGGGAATAACGGCAGCTTGACGGCGAACGCCGCGAAAAACCCCAGCATGAGCCAGCGTGCCGCGTTCATAGAAAGCGGCGTGGCCAGCAAGTCCGCATATTCAAACGTAAATATCCCCGTCGTCTGGTGATGGAGGAAGTACAGGGCCACGATTGCCACGACCATCAGGAGACCGCCAGCCTGCGTGAACAGGAAGAATTTGACCGCTGCGTGGGCGCGGCACTCGTGACCCCACAGTGCGATGAGGAAATACATCGGAACGAGCATCAGTTCCCAGGCGAAGTAGAACAAAAACAGATCGGCGGCCAGGAACACTCCCGCAATTCCCGCCAGCGTCCATAGCACGTTCAGATGGAACAGCCCGATACTCTCGGTGATCTCGGTCCAGGACGCCAGAATCGAGAGCGCTCCAATAAAGAACGTGAGTGCGAGTAAAAGCAGACTCAATCCATCCAGTGCGAGGTGAAAGTGAATGCCAAGCTGCGAAATCCAAATCCAATTGACTTGCTCGAGCCACGCGGTCGAGTTTATGAATGTGATCTGCCCCGCGTGATGAATCCAGAGGAACAGCAGCATCGCGAAATCGAGTACAGTCGAAGCGAGTGCAATCGAACGTGCAAGGGCGGAACTCCATCGCGCAGCTATGGCGGCAGCAACGCCTCCGGCCAGCAGAACGGCAATGAGCCAAAAGAGGATCATGTGAGCAGAATCACTCCAATCAAGATCACTGCGCCAGCCCCAACTCCCGCGGCGTACCATCGCAAGCTGCCCGTCTCCGTCCGGCTGAGCGCAAGGTAGGCCAACTTGTTTAGCCGTGCAATCGCGGCGAAGGCGTTATCGACAAAGTCGCTCCGGTTGGCGGTCGCGATCCAAACAACAGGCTGCACGAATATCCGGTCATAGAGCCAATCGAAGCCCCAATCCGCAAACCAGAAAGCGTGAAGGTGCCGGCCGGGGGCCTTTGTTACGAGGGACTCGGCATATCCTCGCTTCCTCACAAAGAACAAATAAGCTAAGCCGAGTCCGGTGGCGAACCCAAGTCCCGAGATGGCGCCCGAGAGCAATTCCGTCAAAAAACCGGCGTGGGCCTCGACGACAGCCGGTAATGCGCCGTTCAGAAACGCGAGCAGGGGATTTTTGAACACACCGCCTGCGATCGAGAGCGCGGCCAACATGACGACCGGCACGATCATCCGACATCGAGGCCGATGCGCCACGGGCGTGTTGCGGGTTCCAAAGAACACCAGGAAAATGAGACGGAAGGTATACAGCGCAGTCAGCAGAACACCGGCAATCCCCAGAAGCCAAAATCCGGGATTGCCGTATGGCGAGGTCCACGCGCTCCACAAAATAAGATCCTTGCTGAAAAATCCCGCCGTCACGAATGGCAAGCCGGCCAGTGAACACCCACCCACCAGGAAAGTCCAGAACGCAATGGGCAGTTCCTTGCGAAGCCCTCCCATGCGGAAAATACTGTGTTCGTCATGGAGTGCGTCAATGACGATACCCGCGGCAAGGAAAAGCAGGGCCTTGAAGAACGCATGGGTCATAAAGTGGAACAGAGCCACAGCCCAGGATCCGACACCAAGCGCCAGAAACATGTAGCCGATCTGGCTAATCGTGGAGTACGCCAGGACGCGCTTGATGTCCGATTGCGTCAACGCGCTCGCACCGGCCAGAACCAACGTCGCGGCGCCGATGACCGCAACCGTAAACTGAACCTGCGGAGCGAGCGTATAAAGCGCGTGGGTGCGCGCAATCAAGTACACGCCCGCGGTCACCATGGTGGCTGCATGGATCAGGGCGCTCGTGGGCGTCGGACCGGCCATGGCATCCGGCAACCAGGTCTGTAACGGCAGTTGGGCCGACTTGCCTACCGCTCCTCCTAGCAGAAGCGCTGCCGCCGCAATCGCGCACGGCGAGCCGGTTGTCCAGCGCGCAGTCGCGAGATGCATGAGGTTCTGTATGCGGAGCGTTCCCAGGCTGTGATAGAGGAGAAATAGCCCGACCATCATGGCCGTGTCGCCGACGCGAGTGACGATAAATGCCTTCCGGGCGGCAAGCCCATTGGCGGCGTCCTTGTACCAGAACCCAATAAGCAGATAGCTGCACAGCCCGACACCTTCCCAACCCAGATAGAGCAATAGAAGATTGTTCGCCAGAACAAGAACGAGCATCGAACCAACGAACAAGTTCATGTAGGCGAAGAAACGGCTGTACCCCTCATCCTG
>JBAUZG010000022.1:0-40743 GCA_049585195.1 Bryobacteraceae bacterium
GTTCCGAGCCGCGACCGCGAGGGAGCGGAATTGGGCATTTTTGGCCGAAACGTAGATTCAGAAATGCTGCGACCAAATTTACGGTTGCAGAGTCAAACCTTCGAGGCTCACTTAATCTCGAAATCAGCGAGGCGAGCGATTGCCGGAACAACAAACTCTGACACAGGAGCCGGCCCAAACCCAGGCGTGGCGGCCCAAACATAACCCGTGGGCCATCGCGCTGACGGTGACGTTGGCAACTTTTATGGAGATACTTGATACCTCCGTTGCCAATGTGTCGCTGCCTCACATCGCTGGAGCGCTTGCTGCTTCGCAAAACGAAGCCACCTGGGTGCTCACGAGCTATCTCGTGTCGAATGCGGTCGTGCTACCGTCAAGCGCCTACTTCGCGTCGGTTCTCGGCCGAAAGCGTTTTTACATGACCTGTGTGGCGCTGTTCGGCGCGAGTTCGTTCTTATGCGGCATTGCTCCGTCGCTTCCCCTGCTGCTGTTCTTCCGGGTGCTGCAAGGGATGGGCGGCGGAGGCCTCGCTCCTTGCGAACAGTCGATTCTGGCCGACACATTCGAGCCGGCCAGGCGCGGCCAGGCGTTTGCGCTGTATGGTTTTGCGGTGGTGACGGCGCCCGCGATCGGACCGACCTTAGGCGGCTGGATTACGGACAACTACGACTGGCGCTGGATTTTCTTTATCAACATTCCGGTTGCCATTGCGTCGTTGATTCTGACTAATCGCCTGGTAGAAGACCCGCCGCACATCGCTGAAGAGGCACGCAAAACGAAGCAGGCGGGCTTCAGCATGGATTTCCTGGGCTTTGGGCTAGTGGGGCTCACGTTCGGATCCCTCGAAGTGATCCTCGACAAGGGGCAGGAGGACGACTGGTTCGGATCGAGGTTCATTACGACCTTTTTCTGGTTCGCCGTTCTGGGCATGCTGGGCTTCATTGCATGGGAAATCCGGCAGATCCGGCAGCACAAGCGCCCGATTCTCGATCTTACTTTGTTAAAGAACAGAACGTTTGCGCTGTCGTTCCTCATGATGTTCATCATTGGAGTCGCACTCTATGGCACAACCGTATTGATTCCTCAGTTGCTTCAGACGCTGATGGGCTACACGGCGGAGAAGGCCGGGATGGCGCTGTCCTTTGGAGGGCTCACGACGATGGTGTGCATGCCGATTGTCGGCATGTTGATCGGCCGGGTGGATGCGCGTTACCTCACCGCATTCGGGTTCAGTGCCCTAGCCATATCGTTGTTTCATATGATGAGCCTCGACCTGCAGATGAGTTTCTCGTACGCGGCCATGTTGCGCATCTATCAGGCGTCGGGCCTCGCTTTTCTGTTCATTCCCATCAATACGCTTTCATACAGCGGTGTACCCATGCGAAAAAGCAACGATGTGTCGGGCCTGATCAACCTCGCACGAAACATCGGGGGAAGCACTGGGACTGCCCTTTTCACGACGCTTCTGGCCCGGCATTCGCAAGTTCATCAAAACTTTCTGATTGCGCATGTGTCGAGGGTCAATCCCCTGCTGCAGCCGAGACTAGACGGTTTGTCGCGCCAGTTCATGGCCGCGGGTTCGGGCATGACAGAGGCTAGCAACCAGGCGATGGCCCAGGTTTATCGCTCCGTGCAGCAACAAGCTGCGGTATTGGCTTACCTGGACGTGATACAGTTCTTCGCAATTGCGGCCTTATGCATGATTCCACTCGTATTCCTGATGCGCCGTACGCGGGCGGGCGGCGCGATGGCGCACTAGACATTCGAGGCGAGGCCGGCCTCGCCCCTAAAATCGTTCGAGCGTTTGTAGTCGCAGGGCAGGCCCGGCCTCTGGCGCTACACCGCTTCTTTGAATTGTTCTTCAGGAACGGACAGAGCCGGTGTTTCAGTTGGAGCTGTTCCGGTGCCGCTCTTTTCTAAAGCCAATGACAATGCCAGCAACGAAGAATCGGAGCCCGCTTCGGCATCGCGGAACCGAGGTACAGATTCGCAGAAGGCTTCGACGACTCGAGCGTCGCGCCAGCCTGTTTTCGTTTCTTCACGAAGCACGTTTATAGCGTAATCGGGGGAAAAGGCCGGTTTGTACGGTCGATCCGTTGTCAGGGCGTCGTAGATATCGGCTACTTGAACAATGCGCGCGAGCAGGGGTATTTCGTCTCGCTGAAGACCATCCGGATACCCGCTGCCGTCCCAGCGCTCGTGATGGCTGCGAACGATGGGCAGCACACCGGCGAGCATTTTCATGCCTGAGCAAATGCGCTCGCCACAGGTAGTGTGGTCTTTCATCACCGACCATTCCTCGGGTGATAGAGGGCCGCGCTTGAACAAAATTCGGTCTGGCACCGCGATCTTGCCAATATCGTGCAGGAAGGCGCCCCGTTGTAGCGTGACCAGCTCTTCGGGCGCGAGGCCGAGTGAGGAGCCGAGCGTCGAGCAGAGCAGGGAAACGCGCTGGCAGTGGCGGCCGGTAGCTGGATCGCGGGCTTCCACAGCCTGCGCCAGAGACAGAAGAACCGATTCGAGCTCGTCCGCCGATTCGATCAGCCCTCGTCTTCGCATCACCGCTTGAACTCTTGCGCTCAGCACCAGGCCGCTCAGCGGGCGCATGAGGAAATCGTCAGCTCCCGCGGTAATACTGGCCGCTTCCTGAGCGGCGTCGCCTGGGCCAGCGATCAGAATAACGGAGACTGAGCGAGTTCGATGATAACTTCGCAGAATGGAACAAAAGCCCGGACCGCCAAGCTCGGGCGTTCTGAAATCTACCAGGACTAGATCGACCGCCAGATCGGAGAGGACTAAAAGCGCTTCGCCGCTCGTCGACGCTTCCACAATTTCGTAGCTTTGACCGAGTAATGTTCGGAGCTCGGAGCGATTTGACTCGGAGGGGTCGACGACGAGCACACGCCGCGCCGCGTATCCATTCGACGGCGCCGCTTGGGACAGAGCAAGACGTGTGTGTAACGAGCGGGCCGAGGTGGCGGGAAACTTGTGTTTGGCAAACAGGTGGTCCGACATATTCCAAACGGTCTATCGGAACGCCTGACGGACGCCTTTAACGTTCAAGTTTTCCCGCTGGGGTGTTACCCGCTAGTACTTTGATGTTCTTTCGCCCCGGGATCGCTGGAATATTTCCCAGCAAGGTCCGGGCGAACCTTCTTGAGAATGCTGCTGGCCACTCGCTTTCCGTGAATGAATGCCTCGGCATAGATTTGCTCGCGCTCTTCTCTTGTATAGGTGTAGCCGACTCGATAAAGTCTTTCCAGGGAACTACCGATAAGTTTGGTAGCGGCATAGGCAATTCCGGCCTTCGGAATCAGTCCTCCGCCAAACGGGATTTTACCGATCAATTGCCGGGCTAACGCCCGCCATCCAAAGGCGCTGCCAATTACCATGGCGATTTCGCGCCTTTGTTCGCGGTAGCCCGCTTCCCGGTCCGAGGCAGCGGCGAGGAGGAACGCCATCTTGATCTGGTTGGCGGTCAGGACGGCGGTATCGGAAGCAAACTCTGTCATGGCCCACGGAAGTTCAATCAAGCTGGGAATAATGTCGGGCAAAGCCGTTGCCATCGAGAAGATCGCATTTTCCCGGCAGGTTGTCCGGATGACCAGGTCAACGTAAGGCATTCGAAACGGCAAAAATGTCTTGGCGAGCGGAAGCGCTATCGACTGGTCGAAATGATCGAGTACCTGCTCGACCAGACGTTCCGGGCGCCTTGAGTGAAACACCAGTGCGCGGCTCGGCGCAAGAACACTTTCGTCGTAGATAGCCAGATCGAATTCGAGAACCTGCCGCGGATCCGGCCCGCGATGCAGAAGCGTTAGCGCCTGGCTACGTCGGGCGGGGCTCAGATCCTGCACGAAAAATTCTTCCATCCGCGCGTAGTCGCCCGGGGTTGCGGCGTACAAACCGATTTTGAGATCGCGTTCGCCGAGTGCGCGAACTTTGTGAGGATTTAACGTTTGGACAGCTTTTCGTATGTGCTGCAGCGCCGAAACATTCATTGCCATCTCCGCTGGGACTGCGGCTTTTCCGAGCCACGAAGCCGGAAAGCTACTTTTAGCCCCTGCTGCCATTCTAGATTCAACCCCACCCGTTCCGTTTCGATCGCGGGGTCGAAGTAACTCAGAATAATCTCATTGCTTGGGTGAAAGCGCACAGCGGGCGCAACCAGCAAGAGCTTTGGCGGAGTTTGCTGGAGCGTAATTCCCCGAAAAAACTGATCAAGTTCCCCCGTACGGATATGCCACTCCGCGCGCATCCAATAATCCAAAGCCTGCAAGGGGAGATGGATGTCTTCGCCCGTTTTGAGCTCGATGACGGCTACTCTTCCGTCCCGCGTGGCGCTCAGAAGATCGATCATGTCGCGGTCGGCGGCCGCGAATGTAATTACTTGTGACCAGACGGGCTGCCCTTCGAGGCTTGGATCGATGACGCCCGCGTGCGTTCTGACGCTCGATTCAAGCCAATTTTCGGGCTGGGAACGAAACAATGGATGTTCGCGATTTGGGGCGTCGGGATTCCGGATCGACGCAAGGGTGGCGGCAAGAGATTCGACTTCGGCAAAGGTATTGGATGCGTGCCGGGCGCTTGCGTCGAGTCCGCAATAGATCTGGTCTTTTCTGACCTGCGCGAATTCGAGGCCATGGCAGCGCAGGCTCAAACCTGTTTCGGAATCCTCTATCGCTTCGACGTCGTACCGCTCGCGAAGATGTTCGAGAAGAGCCTGGAGTTGCGGAGCAGGCGGCCTCGAGTATCGGGGGACGATGTAGGTGTCCATGTTACCCAGGTCGGAGGCGTCAATTTCGCCGGCGCTGCCATGCTGGTTATAGCGGAACAGCCGGACAGGAACGCGCAGCCACTTAAGGCGCAGGGCCGTGACGTTGCCGGCCCCGGACGGAAGAAACAGCGCAAGCGGAACTCTCGGCCGATTGTGCTCGCGGCCGGAGACATAATCGTGCCACAGCAAGGCGAAGCTGAGAAATTGGGTCTCATCGGCAATAGAGGGGCACGCCAGGGCCGCTATCCGGCGCTTGCCCTGCTCGAGAATGGCGCGCGGGTACTTGGGCGAAAGCGACTGCGGCAGGCTCATCTCGGTGCTTAACGCGCGTACCGTCCAACCCGGAAACTGCCGGTTCAGCATACGGCGAAACGCTTCCGAGAAGCTCTGCCGGCCCCCCGTCACGAGCCTGTTAACCGACCGCGGATGATCGAGATCGAGGACGTTCAGGCGCCCCGCGGCGCCTCCGAATCGCTGAATCGTACAGACTAGCAGGCCGGGTTTTCTCGCTTCGATCCCGGTAATACGCCGGTTGATGCTGCGGCATTCCGGCCACGCGGAAAAGAACAGGCTGCCGTGCCGGACTTCCAACAAGTGCTGACCGGGAATTAACGGTAACGGTTCATCGCCCACTTCGACGACAGCCGGACGCGAACAGCGGCGGAGGAATTCCTCGATTTCCGTGAGTAGCCCATCTACATCTGGACCGGGCACTCTGGGCATTTCGCTTTTATGATGGTGGTTTGCCAACAAATGACCTTAGTCTGCGGACTCGTCTCGAACAGGTGGAACACAGGATCAGCGCCGCTCTTGCGCGCGCGGGACGGGAGCGCGGCTTACTAACATTAGTGGCGGTAACCAAGAAATTCTCTGCCGGCCGGATTCGAGAGGCATACGAGGCAGGCATTCGGGACTTCGGCGAAAATTACGTTCAGGAGTTTGCCGGCAAACACGGCGATCTGGTAGATCTGGAGGGTTGCCGCTTTCACCTGATTGGCCATCTTCAATCCAACAAAGCGAATCTGGCGGCCAATTTATTCCAGGTGATCCATACGGTCGATTCGGCTAAGCTGATTGAACGTCTCGAGCGCGCTTTCGAACAATCGGGCCGCCAAGTGGATGCTTTGATTGAGGTAAAGCTTTCCGCCGAGGGTACTAAAACTGGCGTCAGTTCTGAGGAAATTCCTCAGCTTCTTGCGGCCGCATCGAAATGCGCCCACGTTCGCATCACGGGGCTGATGACGATGCCGCCGTGGTCGGAAGATGCCGAGGAGTCGCGGCCCTATTTCCGACGGCTTTCTGAGCTGGCGGCCCGTCATTCGCTCACACAGCTCTCAATGGGGATGTCGAACGATTTTGAAGTGGCGATTGAAGAGGGTGCGACAATCATCCGGGTGGGGACGGCGATTTTCGGTGCTCGGCCAAAACCTGCCGGTACGGGCCAGTGATCTCGCGGCTGCAGGGGAAAGCAGCGGCTTGCTTTCTTCTTATCCTGCCATGGGTTTCCGAACCGAACGCTTCCGGCGCTCAGGCATCCTCCCATCAGGAAATGCCGGCAACGCCGCTTCCTGGCTTCATCGAATTTGAAAACGTCCGAATTCCGATGCGGGACGGCGTGATTCTTCGAGCGGACGTGTATGTTCCGCCCGGCAGCGGACGATGGCCAGCCATTCTGATCCGCACACCCTACAACCGTCACTCCGATACGACGCGCGGATACCGCGTGTTCACCGAGCATGGCTACGCGGTCGTAACCGAAGACGTGCGGGGACGAAATGGTTCCGATGGAACGTTCGGTTCCATTGAACAGGAGGGTCCGGACGGGAACGATACAATCAACTGGATCGCGGCCCAACCATGGTCTAACGGCCGCGTGGGAATGGCGGGAGCCTCTTATGTGGGCATTGTTCAATGGCGGGCCGCCGTCCAACACAACCCGCACCTGCTCGCCATCTTTCCGCTTGTTTCGGGGGACGACGAATACATGGATCGCTACTATTCGCCGGGCGGGGCATTACAGCTGGCGCACCGGCTTGTGTGGCTCTCTGAAAACCTGACGCCGCGCGGCCTTCCACGACCGCCGTTTGCCGTCTATATCCGGCACCTGCCGCTCGGAACATCGGATGTGGCGGCTACGACGCTGAAGCTCGAGATGTGGCGCGTTCCGCTCAATCATCCCTCGTACGATCGATTCTGGCTGGCGCTGAGCGTCCGGAATCAATTGCCGGAAGTTACCGCGGCGGTCTCGTCGATGGGAGGCTGGTTCGACGATTACGTAGAGAGCGATCTCGACGCGTTCTCGCACCTGGCAAAGCGCGGGATGCCAATCGAAACTTGGATTGGTCCGTGGTCGCACACGCTGACCCGCAAGTACTCGACAGTCGATTTCGGTCCTATGGCCATGCCCCATGTCAGGGCGCTTCAACTAGCGTGGTTTGACCGCTTCCTGAAAGTGCCGGTTTCGGCCAGTAGCCAAGCGCCGTTGCCGCTGCTGCATATTTTCGTCATGGGATCGAACGTGTGGCGCGACGAACACGAGTGGCCGTTGGCTCGAACCCGGTACACGCCTTTTTATCTTGAGAGCGGAGGCCGTGCGAACACAGCCAGCGGCGATGGCGAGCTTACCAGCAGGTTTCGTAGCGGCGAACCTCCCGACCGTTTCATCTACGATCCCTCGAACCCGGTACCGACCACCGGAGGAGCAGTGTGCTGCAATCCGAGACTACTGCCTGCCGGCCCGTTAGACCAATCGGCGGTCGAGCGCCGGAACGATGTTCTCGTGTACACCTCGCCGCCCTTACGCGACGATCTGGAAGTAACCGGCCCGGTCGGTGTGACGATCTATGTTGCAACGTCGGCGAGCGACACAGACTTTACGGCGAAGCTGGTGGATGTATTCCCGGACGGGCGGCCGCTGCTGGTTACCGATGGCATTGCGCGGCTGCGCTATCGCGTGTCATTGGCAAGACCGGTGTTTGTCAAGCGTAACGTGCCTTATCAGATCCACATCGATGCGGGCGTAACGAGTTGGGTCTTCGCGGAGGGGCATCGCATCCGGCTCGAGATATCGAGCAGCAATTTTCCGCGCTATGACCGCAACCTGAATTCGAGCCGTCCGAATGCGAGCGAGTCCAAAATTACCGTTGCCATGCAGACGGTGATGCATGATCAGAGATATCCGTCAGTTGTGGTACTCCCAGTGATTCCCCGAGTGAGAACTTCCACTTCGGCTTTAGACTCACATTCGCGAGTGCCTAGAACCGCCATCGGAGCACATTGACCCTTGTGGCCCTACCTGATTACGTTTGAACTGACCGACCGCGCGCGTCGCGAGCCGGCTCTATCCGCCGTGTTGCGGGATATGGGAGCTGTGGCTCTCACCGCTAGTGCGTGGCTCATGACCTCCGATTGGAACGCGTGTGCCATCCTGGAACAGCTCCGCCCCATCGTTGGGAAGGACGACCGGCTCCTCGTGTTGGAAATCAGCGAAGACATCGCCGCACTTAATCTGAAGCACCCTATGCTAGCCGGTGCGACGCTCGTTTCCGAAGTTCAGAATTGACGGATATCCAAAGCTGGCCCAAAAGGCGTTAACTGAGACGTGGGACCGCTGTTCGCCCCAGCATGTTTCAAAGGGCTGTTTTCCGATAACCGTGTTGTGCGGTCCCAACTTCCGGATGGCCGACGATGCGGGACTTGAGTCGGTACTTTACCGCTCCTGCTTCGCTGGGTTCGTGACGATTCACTCACATATGGCCGTTCCAAATGAATCCCAAAGGCTCGCTCTCCTCTACTCCGGAGAGCGCCGAAGCGGAGAGGAGATCAATGTGGGCTGCTGCACTGGCCAAACTTGGCGAATTTGGAACTTTCGCAGTCCTTCATCCATATGTTCTGCCTCTTCGCGGGTGAAGGCTAGCAGGCCCGAGGAGGCCAGACGCCAAGTCTCCGGAGTCCAGCGTGCTTGCATGAGGCCACCGCTTGTATGTTCGGAAGAACGAAGGAGAACGTGCCCGATCTCGTGCGCCATGGCATGTCCGAAGATGATGTAAGTTGATTCGTTCATGGTGTGGGCCAGTGTCTCCACCCGGTCGTAGAAAATCAACACGTGGGCTCCCGTATGGGCGAACGGCAGAGCATATCCTAGAGCGCCAGGAAAAACGTTTCCGGGTGCCCGTCTTATAAGCCGGACCACGATATAGCGCCTATCCAGTTGTTCCAACACAGCGCTACTCATATCCGTGCCCTGATCTTCCGGCGATTCGGTGGATGGGCATTCCCAACTGATCTGGATTCGAGCCGCCCGGAACAGGCGGCTCGTCTCGTCGGTGGCCGAGTGAAGCACTCCGGCCGTCACCTGGGCGTGATCGTATAAGTGAATCGAAATCGTCTGCGCCGAGGTGAATGCCGTTACACTTTTGCCGGAAACGGAACCGGCGATCAGCACGAATGTGTTTACGATTAGCGCCAGCCTTAAAGAGCAGTTCATGCCGCCACCTCCTGTGGTCACGAACAGGCTCAATGAGGTCAGGCGCGGTCTCAACAGGCTGAAGCTTGTTTAGGCCTGATTTGGCCCTGTCTGCCGAACGCGTTGTAAATACGTGATATCACGGAAACCCTGTCCCGGCCGAGAGGGCCTTGAGGACTCGCGCTTGAAGAGGAAGACAGGAACCTGACTTGTGGCGCGGCTGAGAAAGGATTATGATTCCAGAGTTATTGAGCAGACACTATGCCGGAGATCGGCCAGCAGCAAACGGTATTTCAGTTCGGGGCTTACGAAATAAACCCGAATGCGCGGGAGTTGAGAAAACACGGCGTAAAGATGAAGCTGCAAGACCAGCCCCTCCAAATTCTGCTTCTGCTGCTGGAACATCCTGGCGAAATCGTAAACAGGGAGCAAATTCAGCAGCGGCTGTGGCCTGAAAACACGTATGTCGATTTCGATAATGCGATCAACAGCGCCGTCCGTAAATTGCGCGAGGCTTTGGGCGATACTCCGGAGAATCCGCGCTTCATAGAAACGCTCGCCCGGCGCGGCTACCGGTTTGTTGCACCTGTGTCGCAACCGACGAGCCATGCTTCTCATCGAGACACGATGGTTACCGCCCGGGATGACATTCTTCCCGTGCCTGCAAGTCCGCCGAGGCCCGCAATAAAGAGGCCTCGCTTGTTGTGGATCACGTGCGCCTTAGCAGTCGCGTTTGCCGCCATGGTGATAGGGTTGCGTTGGTGGATTTCAGGATCGAACCAGGCTAGCCGCGATACTCCATTGCCGGCCGTGCCTCTCACCAGTTATCCGGGCTTTGAGCAGTTCCCAAGCTTCTCGCCCGATGGCAGCAGGGTCGCCTTTTCGTGGGATGAACCAGGCAGGGGGCCATCGAATATATACGTCAAAATGATCGGTCCTGGCGATCCGGTCCGCTTGACCACAAGTCCCAATGGTGATTTCGCGCCGGCATGGTCGCCGGATGGGCGGTTCATCGCTTTTCTGCGTGCTCGCGATGCTTTACATGCGGCCGTCGTGATCATGACAGCCGTCGGCGGACAAGAGCGAGAGCTGGCCGATATCGCCGTTGACACGGCAATCATTTTCTCCCACTACCAATGGGAGGTGCCTCCGCCGTTCCTTGCGTGGTCTGTAGATGGAAAATGGCTGCTCGCCTTGGATCAGGCTGGGTCTGGCTTTGGGCGCGCCCACGCAATCGTTCGAATCTCACTCGGTACGGGCGAAAAAGTGAGCTTGACATTCCCGCCGCATGATATTAACGGCGACGGCAGTCTTGCGCTATCCCCCGATGGCGGAACGCTCGCGTTCACTCGAACATTTGCTTTCCGTATCAGCGACATCTTTATCGCGGCACTGACGAAAGACCTGCAAATTACCGGCAACCCAGAACGGCTCACTTTCGATCGTACGGAGATCGGTGGCGTTGCGTGGGCGCCAGACGGCCATACTTTGGTATTCTCATCGGCGCGCGGTGGCCGCTTGGAGCTATGGCGCATCGCGCCGAAGCGGTCCAGCAAACCAGCACGCTTGACCGCTGCTGGTGATGATCCAGTTGATCCAGCCGTCTCCCGCCAGGCGCAACGCCTGGTTTATCATCACGGCGTAGGCGGCGAGAATATCTGGCGTATTGCTCTAAAAGGCAACCAGGCGGGTGAGGCGACCAATTTCCTTCCATCAACGAGATTCCAAGGCCATCCGAAATATTCGCCAGACGGCAAGCGCATTGCATTTGAGTCAAACCGCTCCGGCTACCGGGAGATCTGGACGTGTAATGAAGAAGGCGTCAACGCTGTTCAACTCACCTTGTCTGGAAATGCACAGTCAGGCAGCCCACGGTGGTCGCCGGATGGACAGAAAATCGCCTTCGACAGCAATGCGGCGGGGAATTGGGATATCTATGTAATCAATTCACACGGTGGGAAGCCGGTTCGCCTTACAACCAGTCCGGCGAATGAGGTGAAGCCAAGCTGGTCGCACGACGGTAAATGGATCTATTTCTCTTCCAACCGCACTGGCAGGTTCGAGATCTGGAAAATTCCCGCTACCGGTGGTGAACAACTCCAAGTTACGCGCAATGGCGGCTATGGGGCATTCGAGTCACTGGATGGCAAAACTCTTGATTTCGAGAAGGGATTGGGGCTTGGCCTATGGGCAATATCCACTCGGGGCGGAAACGAAATCAGCCTTTCCGAATCGATGTACCTGCGTAATTTTGCGCCCGCGAAAGATGGCGTGTACTTCATCGATCGCGATGGCCATCTCAAGTTTCTCGATTCCAAAACGGGCCGGATGAAAACGATCATTGCTGCGCCCGGCGTGGTAGGCGCCGAAATGAGTATTTCGCCAGATGAGCGCTGGATGCTATATGAGACGTCCGCGCGTGCGAGCGAACTAATGCTCATCGAGAATTTCCACTGAGGGCAGCCAAAAGCTGTTATGTGCAGAAATTGGAGTCCTCGGGGCGAGGTCGGATGGCGCGCCATCCGGAAGTTGCGCGGCTCGGGCCAGCGATACGGTTAACTCCAATGGGCGATTTGATCGAGGATCGGTGGGTGGGTTCGCCTGTTGATGCCGTGATCAATTCGAACGTTCGGGACGAGACGGCTGACATTCTGAAGACCCTTTCGCCCAAAGAGGAAAAGGTGATACGGCTGCGGTTCGGCATCGGGTGCTGGGTAGATGAATCCGGCTCTGGCTTGAAGCACGTCGTCCTGAGCAACGAGACAGACTATACGGATGTACAATCGGCCGTCATCGGACGCCCGACAGGTGCCGGATTTGCAGCCCTCTACTCTTTCGATGAGGCGCGAGTTACAACGGGTCCTCCGATTCGTTCCTGCAAGTGAATGATGACGGTATCGCCTTCCTGCTTACCGATGCTTTTTCGGAGATCCCATTTGACTGGCAGCTTGTGGGTGCCGTCGCCCAGAGCCATGAACGAGCTGCGGAATGGATGGCCGTCGATGGTGCCGCGGACCTTGACCAAGCCTCGAGTGCCGAAGAATGCAGCCGAGTCCGGCATCACGACGTAGGTCCAGCCTCCTTTTGCAGGGGACTTCTGCAGACGTGCCTGGAAGCGCTTGTTTAGGGGTTCCGATATTTTCGCCATTTGATTCCTCCCGAATATCTTGCAATTAGTGAACGAGCGCGGCGAGTGTGGTTGCGTCGCCGGTTTGGTTTGTCGCCTGAAAATTCGCCGAGCGCGCGCATCTGCCGGCAAGGCATTGTAGGTGACCCTTTGCGTTTTAGTGCACGGGATTTCCATGGATCGCTCTTGCAGGCCGCGGGCCATCGCCCCAGTCCTGGCTGACGTCCACTACCGCGGATTCGGTAATCATCTTTGCGCCTCCGTAGACAGGTCGGCGCAAGACGCCTCAAATCGACATCGGACCGCCAACGTTTTTGTACAGAAAATTTGCTGGGACCAGGTCGAGAACCGGGGAAGCGGCTCCGACTACCCTAGGAACGCGCCAAAAGGCAGCGTGAAACAGGAAGGAGCAAGAGATATGAAATACATTTTGCTGATGTCCGGAAGCAAGGCGGGAGTGGATGCATACCGGGCGTGGTCCAAGAAAGATATTGATGCCCATATGGCCGTTTTGATTAGCCTCAACCGCGAGCTCGCAGAATCGGGTGAGTTCGTCGCAACACAACGTCTGGCAGTTCCGCATGAGGCTAAGGTCGTGCGAGGCTTGCAGGAAGGGATGCCAATCACGGACGGCGTTTTCCCCGAATCCAAGGAGTTTCTGCTTGGCTATTGGATTGTAGACGTGGCGACGCCCGAGCGGGCCTATGAGATTGCCGGCCGAATTTCAGCCGCGCCGAGTCCCGGCGGAGTACCGACCAACATGCCGATCGAAGTCCGGCAGTTGGCGGTCGACGCTCGGCAATCGTAGAGAGTACACAGAGTTCAGAGCCGGACGGAGGAGACTTATGAAATACATTTTGATGATGCATGGCAACAAGGGCATGCGTCCCTGCTTGTGCCGATGAGATGGGTCAAAAGCTCGTTGGGTTTTGGATGGCGAGTAACCTTCCGCCTGAGGCAGAGGTGTTCATCGGTGATCTGACCCGGCCCGACTCTCTTGTCGATGCAGCCGCTGGAATCGATGCTATCCTGTTCACGCACGCATCGGACGGAGCGGGAAATGTGGCGCTGAGACCGTTGATTACGGCGGAGTCTGGAATGTGCTGCGCGCTCGGCTCACAGAAGGTTCGCATCGCGTTGATGACCGCGATTGGCGTCACGGACCGCCTCGGATCTTACAACCGGTCCACCGAAGCACATGATTGGAAGCGCCGAGGGGAGAGGTTGGTTCGAGCAAGCGGATTGCCTTACACCATCGTACGTCCAGGCTGGTTCGACTATAACAAGCCTGACGAGCACAAACTCGTCTTCCTACAAGGTGACACTCGTCATGCTGGCAATCCCAGCGACGGGGTCATTGCGCGGCAGCAGATCGCCCAGGTGCTCCTCGCGAGCCTTACGTCTGATGCGGCATTGCGAAAGACGTTCGAGCTCGTCGCTACAAAGGGTAGCGCCCAAAGCGGTTTGGATGGTGTTCGGGACGTCTCGAACATGCCACTCGAAGATGAGCCCAAGCGCGTACGTGACGAAATGGATGCGATACAGGCAGCTTCTCAGGACCGGAAGTAGGTCGGGTCAGTCCTTCTGAGGGTTGTCGGACAACGAGAGATAGTCCACATCCGCTGGACACGTGCAAAGAAACGGAAGTAGCAGACCGCAGGCCGCTCGGCCTGGTTTGTTATCGCCGCATCTGCACCGATTGGGATTGGGATTCCGCAGCCGCAGCGTTTGGTGACTCGGTTTGAAACCGGCTGAGCGCCTCGTTGAGCGAGAGCAGCATTTGGTGTAGTTGTTCCTGCGATTCTGCGCGGACTTCAATTGTGGCGGTTGGATTTGTCACAGGTGACCGAAAGGGCGGCGCGGGCGGTGCGTCGGCCGGCCATCGGGTATTTGCCCAGAATCTCGATTCACACTCCCGGCAGCGGTAGGGCCAGCGGTTGAAGCACGACAGGATCCGATCGCGAATCCTGTGACGCCGCAACCTCCAGACGTCGGAACTATCGCAGTGAGGGCAGTGCATCGCTCTTTGCTACATTTCGGAAGAATGGGTTGCAATCTTTAGCTCGGTTCTGGCAGGGTAGACTTTCCATAACTTTTCGCCACGGATGAGCGAACTATCACATGAGCCTTCGCCCGGGACGGCGGAGGAGAATGATCCGGATCTTGACGGGCTTATGCTGAAGTACCAGCAAGCGGACCGGAAGTCGGCCGAAGCTTTGATGGAGGCGCTCATTCCGGTTTTAAGCAGGTTCTTTATGGCGACCGCGGACGGGCGGGAAGCTTGCGACGATCTCGTTCAGGAAACCCTCTTACGGATTCACCGAGCGCGTCATTCCTATCGTCCCGCTAGTCCGGTCCTACCTTGGGTGTTTGCGATTGCCCGGCACGTGCGCGTCGATCAGTACCGCAGGAAGCAGCGAAGGGCGGTTCGCGAGGAGGCGGTCGAACCGGAGGTTCTCGAGGCTCATCCGGCCGCAACGGAGTCGAAGGCAGCCGATTTACCGGAGTTTGAAACATTGATGGGCTACCTGCCTGAATCGCAGCAGCAAGTGGTCACGATGCTAAAAGTGCTTGGCATGAGCGTGGAAGAGGTGGCGCGTGCGACCTCGTCGACTGTGGGGTCGGTGAAACAAAAGGCTCATCGTGCCTATGACCGGTTGCGGGCCATATTACAAAATCCGGGGATCGCCCAGAAGGGGGGTCTCTGACCGCGATGACCTGTCAGGACGTGAACGCACTTCTCGATCGCGCCGCAACCGCCGATCTGCCTCCCGAGCTCCTGGCGCATGCCGGCACGTGCGAGGGTTGCCGGAGGCTATTGGGCGTTCTGCAGAGCCGGCAGGCTGGTGCTAGCGCGGCCGCCCCGCCGGGTGCGGTTCGCATTCCCGAAGAGATACTGGCCGATCTGAAACCAGTGCGGGCGCTGCCCTCGGGATCGGTGTTGCTGATGGTGTGGCTTGGCGCTGCAGCGCTTGTGGGCGCGATTGGCGTCGCGCTGTGGGGGTTCGAAGGCTGGCTGGCGCAGAACGGCATCGAACGGACGCTGGTATTTGGGGCGGTTCTAATCGCAATTGGGGCATCGGCTTACGGGCTTGCGGTGCAAATGGCGCCTGGGACACCCCGCCGTTTCTCGTTTTTCTCCGTCGAGATGGCTGCCTTTGCCGTATTTGCAGGCACTGTCGCCATCGCGTTCCATCGAACCTATGATTTTGCGCTCGGACCGGTGAACCGCGGTTGTTTTGTTCGGGGACTTGTCATCTCTGCCATAGCATTACTTCTCGTCCTGCCGAGAATGCGGCGTGGCGTCTGGCTGGACCGTGGTGGAGCGGCTCTCAATATAGGAGCCTTTGTCTCGTCCGTCTGCCTGCTGGTTCTGACTCTGTATTGTCCGGTGCTGAACCTGCGGCACGTCTTCGTCGCGCACTTCGGCGCGGTGGCTGTGGTGATATTTGCGAGTGTCTTGGTGGGGCTGGTGTGGCGTAGGTGAACTTGGCCGCCAAGCCGCTTGCTATCGCGCGCGGTTCTGAAAGCGCGACCGCAAGGGAGACCCCATGAGCCTGCGGGCCACCAAAGCTGATGAAAAACCGCAAGCCTGGAACCGAGCCGCGACCGCGAGGAGAGCGGTTTTTCAGAGGAGCGTTTCTGACGAAGTTCGGTTAATTCGCGTCGATATCCCGATGTGTTTCTTTCGCCGTAAAACCAGCTTTCACAAGCCTCTTACGGATTTCGCTTGCGATCAGAACGGAGCGGTGCCGTCCGCCGGTGCAGCCGAATGAAATCGTGAGATAGCTTTTGCCTTCGCGAATATAGTGCGGTAGCAGGTAAATGAGCAGATCGGAAATCCGGTTGATGAATTCTCTGGTCTGCGGGAAAGAACGTATATAGCGGGCCACGCTCGGATGGCGGCCACTCAACTTCTTAAACTCAGGGATGAAGTTCGGATTGGGGAGGAAGCGGACATCGAAGACTAGATCGCTGTCGTGCGGGACACCGTTTCGAAATCCGAAGCTGTTTACCTGAATTACAATCTTGCCTTCATCTTTGTTGTCCCTGAACTGCCGGGTGATCAACGTCCGCAGCTCGTGAACATTCAGTTTTGAGGTGTCGACAGTGATATCGGCCAGGTTTTGGAGCGGCGCGAGCAATTCACGCTCTTCCTGTAAGCTGCGCATGACCGGGGCCTCGCGCCCGAGAGGATGGGGACGGCGCGTCTCGCTGAACCGGCGCTGCAAGACTTCGTCGGACGCATCCAGAAACAAAAGCCGGGCATTGACGCTGCGCCGCAGCCGGCGGAACATGCCAGGAAACTCTTTGAGCGATTCGCCTTCGCGAACGTCGATAATGAGGGCCGCGCGTTTTGAAGTTTTCGAGTCGTGCGTCAGGTCGGCGAATTTAGGAACGAGCGCGATCGGCAGATTATCGACAGCGTAGAAACCCAGATCCTCGAACGCTTTTAATACGGTCTGCTTTCCAGATCCGCTGCGGCCGGTGATAATCACAAGCTCGGCCGGAGCCGCCTGTTGCAGGAGACTTGCGCGCGGCCTGCTGTCCTGGACTTTGGCTATGGTCGCCATGAATTATACGCGTGCGCTCTTTTATGTTTACCCGCGCAAAACGGGCCCAACCGCCCTTTGCGCTTCAGTGTTTATTATCCTCGTTGAGATGAGATGCACGTCACGCGCTTTTGCGCTTGCGGCGCATTGCGCCGTTTTCAGTTTGTGGGCGACCGCAAGCGGGCCTATGAATTTGTGGCCGGGCGAACCTCCCGGACCGAAGGCCACAACAAACGCTGAGGTGAATACAACCACGCCGTCCGATCATCTTACAGGGGGTAAGACCGTTATTCGCCTGGGGAACATCACAGTTCCAACATTCACGCTGTATCCGGCGCCAGCCCGGACCAATACCGGCGCGGCTGTCGTGGTCTTTCCCGGCGGCGGGTATCGAATTCTCGCTTGGGATCTCGAGGGTACCGAAATTTGCGAATGGTTGAACTCAATCGGTGTGAATGCGGTGTTGGTGAAGTATCGTGTTCCGGAGCCCAATGGGATACCGCGTTACCAAGAGCCGCTCGCCGACGCTCAGCGCGCGATAGGCGTGACACGTCTTCATGCAAGCGAATGGAAGATCGATCCAAACCGTGTCGGCGTAATTGGGTTTTCAGCCGGAGGAGATCTGGCAGCCTTGGTGAGTAACACCTTCGAGAAGCGGACGTACACCCCAGTCGATCAAGCCGACAGCCAGAGTTGCCGACCCGATTTTGTGATGTTGATCTATCCGGCATATCTCGTGCCGCAGGTGGATTCAGAACAGCTCGCGCCGGAGTTGCATGTTAGCGCCGAGACGCCGCCGACGTTTTTGGTTCAGACGGAAGACGATCCGATCCACGTCGAGAACAGCCTGTTCTACTATGTGGCTCTGAAACGCGCCAAGGTTCCGGCCGAGATGCACTTATATAGCAAGGGCGGCCACGGCTACGGCTTACGGCATTCCGACCTGGAAGTGACAACATGGCCCACACTGGCGACGGAGTGGCTACGATCGCGGGGCGTGATCAACCGCGGCGCTCATTAATTGTTAAAATCAACTATAATAGTTGATGGAGGCAACGATATGGCCGCAACGGCGGAGGCCCTCCGCGGAATGGGTGATCAAACGGCTGCTTTTCGGCGGTTCAGCCGTTTCTATACGCGTACGATTGGAGCATTACAGGAGGGATTGCTCAACAGCCCCTATGCGTTAACCGAAGCACGGGTGCTTTACGAACTGGCAACGCGCAAAGAGACTACAGCCAAAGAAATTGCCGGCGAACTCAATTTGGACGCGGGCTACCTAAGCCGGATTCTGCGTAAGTTTGAAGAATCGAGCCTGATGAAACGTGCTACTTCACAGCAAGATGCCCGTCAGGCATTGCTTACGCTGACGAAGCGCGGCAGGGCTGCGTTTGCAGATTTGAATGAATGTAGCGAGCGGGAAGTGCGGAAAATTTTAGACAATCTGCCGCCAGCGAAACGATCGGAATTGATTCGCTCGATGCGAACCGTGGAAGGCATTCTCGCGAACCAGGGCCAAAACCGGGCGCCCTTCATCCTGCGTCAGTATCGGCCCGGCGACATGGGATGGGTGATCGAAAAGCACGGCGAGCTCTATGCTCAGGAATATGGCTGGGATGATAGCTTCGAGGCGCTGGTGGCGCGAATCGTCGCGGATTTTATTACGGACTACGATCCAAAACGCGAGCGCTGTTGGATTGCCGAACGCGACGGCGATCGTCTCGGCTGCATTTTTCTGGTCAAGCATCCCGACGAGTCCGATGTGGCAAAACTGCGCCTGCTGCTTGTGGAGCGAAACGCCCGCGGCTTAGGTTTGGGCAAAACTTTGGTAGGCGAATGCGTCAAGTTCGCTCGAACCGCCGGCTACAGGAAGGTCACGTTATGGACACAAAGCATACTTGCCGCTGCTCATCGGATTTATCAACAGGCTGGATTCCGTCTCGTGCATGAAGAGCCTCATCACAGCTTCGGCAAGGAACTGGTGGGGCAGACCTTGGAGCTGGAACTGTAGGCGCGGTTCCCCCGGTTACTGAAATTGCGATATGATGACAGGCCCAAGGGGGGCACATGCCAAAGTTTTTGATCGAAGCATCCTATACAGCGGAAGGAATCAAGGGGTTAACCAAGGACAAGGCTTCAGGACGTCGATCCGCGGTCGAGAAGGCGTTGACGGCGGCAGGGGGAAAGCTGGAGGCCTTTTACTACGCCTTCGGCGACACCGACGCGTTTGTACTGTGCGACTTCCCGGATACCGTCAGCGCAGCCAGTTTGAGTATCGCTGTTGCAGCAGCCGGTCTTGTCAAAATCAAGACAACCCCATTGTTAACCATCGAAGAGATGGATAAGGCGCTCGGCAAGAGTGTGACATACCGAGCCCCAGGTACCTAGGGCAAATCGGCAAATCTCGGCCCGGTCCTCATGACTCAATCGAAAGTTTTGCCCGCGCACGTCGCTCTGCTCCGCGGTGTGAATGTCGGCGGAAAGAACATGGTGCCTATGCAGGAGCTCGCTGAAATGTTTGCTAGCGCCGGATGCTCCGATGTGAGGACTTACATCCAGAGCGGCAATCTCATTTTCAGCGCAGCTCCCAGCCTTTTAGGAGGGCTTCCGGACCGGATTACAAAGCAAATTGAAGAGCGCTTCGGCTGTCGGATACCCGTGATATTGCGGACAGCCAAGCAGCTCGGCGACACCATCCGCAATAATCCGTTCGCAAAGGCCGGCGCGGACGAGAAATGGCTCCACGTCTACTTTCTTTCGGGTGTACCGAAAACACAAGACGTCGGCAAGCTTGATGCCGGGAGGTCAGCGCCCGACGCGTTCATTGTTCATAATCAGGAAATTTATCTGCATCTTCCGAATGGCATGGGCCGGACTAAGCTGACTAACGCGTATTTTGATTCAAAGCTCGCGACGACGAGCACGGCGAGGAACTGGCGCACAGTTCTGAAGCTCTTCGAATTCATGAAAGGCTCGTAGCAAGAGCGAGATCAGTGCGGAGTTTCGGCTTCCACCGTTACGCCTGGCGCAACAGGAACATCAATCGAAGAGATTTCGCGGTTCAGAGTGCTCAGCTCCACTCGAGCCTTCAAGGGCTTGCCGTTCAGAAGCAGAGTTTGATACCCGCCAGGAAACGTCGCCCTCCAAATGATGGAAGGGCCTTCCTGATTCGTGAACCGGGTTTTTCGCGCGCTTTCGTGCCGCACGGTCACTTTGTTGTGGTGCACCGGAACATTGCGGAGCTCGGCCCAGCCGATATTGCCAAGGCCGGATTGTGTGCTGATGAATTGTGCGCCGGAGAGCGTGTAGCCGGGCTGTTCGACAAGCGAACCGGGGGAAATCCCCATCAATCCGGTGACAATCGCGCCGACGATCGAATAGGAAACCTCAGGGTACTCGCGGCGATCCCTGCCTGGACGCGCCAGATCCATCATTTGCCTATATGCGGCATCGAGCGCTCCGTACCTGTACAGAATTTCGGCATGATGCGACTGGCCCTCGACGCCGCTCGACGGAGTTTTTTCGATCTCCTCAAGAAACGCGTTGAGCGTGCCCTTCAATTTCGGCCCATCGTCCGCGGCATCCCGATACAACACATTCGACGTGTCGCGCCCTTCAAATTGATAATCCTTATTGAGCTGCGCGTGAAATTGCTTGACAGTCTCATCCCACCACGAGTTGTTGATGAGCGCTTTTACGGCTGCTGCCCTCGCGGTATAGGTTTGCGCGAGCGGGTCATTTTCCCGTGCTTCCTGGATGCTGGCGTAAGAGCGGTAGGCAGCATACTGCGTGGCAAGCAAATCTACGCCAAGCACAAAATCTTCGCGATGCTCGTTATAACTGGGATTACCGCGAAAGAATAAGAACGGGTTATGGGGGTCAAAGTCACCGCCACTAATATTTTCGAAGCGCTTTCGCCTCATTATCCGATCGAGATCGAGATTCCATCTTCGTTCGAAGTCGGTGACGGTGCGATTGTAGAAGTTTAGAAACGCGGGATCGTCGAGATAGGTAAGGTCGCCGGTCCAGAGAAACATTCTGTAACAGGCATCGAGAACGTCATAATTGGCGGGCAGACAGTACCAGAATTCGGAGTCGCTTTTGTAATCGGCGGGCGAGGGGCGGTTATAGCGGTCAATCTCCCAGTAGCTGCACCAATCTTTGGACTCCGAGATGTTTTCTGCAAAACGATGCAACATGTTGCGGGTATGAGGAGCCAGTCCTAAGGCGTGAGCGCCCGTCGCTTGATGAGCCACATCGCGCATGCAGAATGCCTCGCGTCCGGGGAGCGCAGCCTCGTACCACAGGCCCACTGGATCGCCGTCAAAGGCAAATTCGAGCGCCTGGCGTTTCGCCCAGTTGAATGCCTCGACTAAACGGGCATCGGAGGAATCGAGGGTCAGGGCCGACTCGAACCGGCGGTTACCCGGGAGTGCTGGAGCCGCGAAAAGAACGGCGGCCGCAATAATCCCAGAAGCCTTAATTGTAAGCACGTGGATTTCGATACTCTACGGAGTCTAGCGGCAGTGAAGCCGGCTCGGCAACGTGAATTGACGGTTAACTGACCGTGAACGCGCTCGAGAATATTCGGGGGCGAGCGGCTGCTAAAACGGCTGTCTTATACTGGTCGGCAAGAGCTTCAGGATGTAGGTGCGTAAGCCGAGGGCTTGGGGTCATGGCGGATTCAGTGGTCGAGTGTGGTCCCACAGAACAGGAATGCCGTGCGCTCGTCAAAAGAATTCTAGCCAGCCCGGAATTCCGGCGAACCAGCCGTCTTCGCGATTTTCTGCTGTACGTTGTCGATCGCAAGCTTGCCGATTTGCCGCACGAGGTGACCGAAACACTGATCGGCCACCATGTCTTCGGCAGGCCGGCGATGTACAACACGGGCGAGGACAGCATCGTCCGCACTGAGGCGCGCATTCTACGCCAGCGGCTCGAAAGGTACTTTGCGAACGAGGGAATCGACGAAGAGATCGCGCTCGAGATTCCAAAGGGCGCCTACATTCCGGTTTTTCATCGTCGCGAGCGTCCTACTGCCTCGCATCCGGTTTTACCACCGAAGCGGAACAGCCGGCGACGCCCATTCGCGATCGCGTTCGGCATCTGCGTCTGTGTTGTGGCGGCCGCGCTAACCGTCAGGCGCTTGGTTTTAGTCCCATCCGATCATGCAGTCACGGGCGCTTCGGTTGTGTCCATCAGCCCGGCGGGTTCGGTCGTGATCGAGTCCTCCGATCCACAACTTGTGCGTGGATTTATGTGGGCCAAGGCGCGGGCCTTAGGATACGCCTATACGGGAGACGCAGTTGGCGACTGGTACGACAGCACTGCGGGTAATCGCTATGCCTTTTGTATGCGTGACACGTCGCATCAAAGCATCGGCGCATCGGTTTTGGGACTCGGCGGCCACACGCGTAACATGCTTCGGCGGTTTGCGGCCAGCATCTCGCTAACTAGAGACTGGTGCGGTTTCTGGGAAATAAATAAGGATGGGTTTCCAGCTCCCGTCGACTATAAGGATGACGCGCACTTCTGGTATTGCCTGCCGGCTAATTTTGACGTGATGCAGGCCTGTTATCGCCAATTCCTCTGGACCGGCGACCGGAATTACTTCGATTCAACCTTCTCCAATTTTTACGACCGCACGGTGGCGGACTATGTGGCGGCATGGGACAGCCATCGGGACGGCGTCATGGAAAGCAGCCCGAAAGTGCGGCCACGGGGCATTGCCTCGTACCATCAGGAGACACCGCAACCGCTGGTGGCGGCTGACTTGATTGCGGCGCAGTATAAGGGCTATCTTGTTTATGCCGCGATCCAGCAACAGAAAGGGACAAGCGGAAGCCTTTCAGAAAGGCTCGCGAGCGAATACCTCGCAAAGGCGCAAGTCCTGCGAGTCCGCTACAACACCGAATGGTGGGACCCGATTCAGAACCGGCATTATTCGGTGATGTTGCCGGACCGCAGCTTCTACCGAGGTTACGTCGCCGAAGCAAGTATCTTTGCTCTGCTGTTCGGATTGACTGAAGAAGGTGTGAAGACCGACGCGGCGCTCGACTCGCTCGAAAGAAACCGGCCGCCTTTCGATCAAAACCTTTCATATTTTCCGGAGGTTCTGTTTCAATACGGCCGGAATGAATCGGCGTACCAAGACCTTTTGGAACTGACAGATCCGAACTTCAAAAGCCGCGGTATGCCGGAGATTGTCTTCGCCGTCGTAGGTGCAACGGCGACGGGACTGCTCGGAATTTCGCCGGATGCGCAGCACGCCACTTTGAAAACCTTGCCCGCGCTGCCGGGAGCGGTTGAGTGGGTAAAGCTGGCACATGTGCCCGTCTTGCAGAACGAAGTGAGTGTCCGGCACCAAGGTGTCACTGAGACCACAGTAACGAACGAAAGGGGACCGGCATTTAAGTGGGAAGCTGAGTTTCCAGCCGGAGCACTCGATCCTTCGCCTCGCATTTTAGTAGATGATGTGCCTCTCACGGCTCGAGTAGGACACGGCGTGAATCACCGAATTTTCGTTTACGTGTCGATTGAGGTCAAAGCGGGGCAGGCCAGAACCGCGCGCTACATGGCGCCGAAAAGCTAGTACCAACAATAGCGTACGCCGCATAGATCAGGTCGGGATTAACCGTCAACTTACCGTTAATTCACGTTGCCGCTAGGTGCGGGCGATGTTGTAATCAAGCCCAAGGGGTTTTTGAGACCAATCGGGTCCGGCGTGCTTGTACCTGTTCCACGCCCAAATCTCACTTTCTTTTCTTCAAGGAGGTCTTCATGCTAAGGCTGTCTCACAAGTTTGAGAGCTTTCCCCGTCTAGCGGTGGTAATCGTCCTCTTATTCTTCGCCGTACAGGGTGGCCGTGTCCTCGCTCAGGCAATTTCCGGAACCGTAGTGGGGACCGTTCGCGATGCGACTGGAGCAGTTGTGCCGGGAGCGACAGTCACAGCCATAAACAACGAGACTGGGATTCCCCAATCAACTGTTACCGGCGCTCAAGGCGACTATACGATACCGAATCTTCCACCGGGAAACTACAAGGTCACGGCTCAATCACAAGGATTCCAGACCGCTGTTGTCAGCGACGCTACCGTCCAGGTGCAACAAACGACGCGCGTCGATTTCAGCCTTTCACCGGGCCAGACAAATCAGCAGATTAGCGTTACAGCTGAAGCTCCGCTTGTCCAAAGCACTACCTCAGATCTCGGCCAGGTAATCGAATCGCAGCAAATTGAGTCGCTGCCGCTCAATGGCCGGTTGTTCGAGCAGCTCGTCACGATCGTACCCGGCACGATTCAGGCCGGCTGGAGCGATTTTGCCGAAAATCCCTCTGCCGCGGGCGCGCTGACGCCGACCCAAGCTGTCGTAAACGGGCTGCCGTGGTCGGGCAACTACTACATGGTGGATGGTGTTCATAATACGGAGCCGTTGAATGCGTTTATCAGCATTTCTCCACCGCTCGATTCAGTCGATTCGTTCAAGGTCGAGACGAGTAATCCGAGTGCGGAGTATGGTTCCTTCGGCGGCGCAATCATCAATCTTGCGATCAAGTCTGGTACGAACTCATTTCATGGCGAGGCCTTCGATTATCTGCGCAACGACGACCTAAACGCGCGCGATTTCTTTGCGCAGACCAGGGCGCCTTACAAATCGAACCAGTTCGGAGGCCTATTCAGCGGCCCGATCATTAAGAACAAGCTGTTCTTCTTCGTCGATTATCAGCAATTGATCGCGCACCAGGGACAAACCAACACTCTCACACTGCCCACAGCCCTGCAGCGTCAAGGTGTGCTGACAGAAGGAAGCCAGGGAACGATTTACGATCCAACAAGCCATCAGCCCTTTTTCAATAACACCATACCCGCAAGCCTTATTGATCCGGTTGCACTGAAAGTAGAGAATCTGTTTCCTCTTCCGAATCTTCCCGGATTGGCTAATAACTACGTCGATAACACAGTCAACACCGTCAACGCGCCTCAGGGAGATATTAAGATCGACTGGCAATTGTCGAGCCGCGACCATCTGTTCGGGCGCGAATCGGCTGCGCATAAAAACTTCACCAGCCCGTCGCCGGCGAACATTTACATGTATGGAGGCCCCAACTCAGTTGCTTTAAACCAAAACGCCGTTATCGGCTGGGATCGCACGCTGTCGCCGTCGATGGTCAACGAGGTGCGGGTCGGATTCAACCGTTTCAATGTAGTCGACACGGCGAATGCCTACGGCATTGACGAGAACAACAACCTGGGCATCCCTAATGGAAATATACCCGGCCTGCCCTACACGTCAGGCATTGCGCAGTTCAACATCTCGGGGTTTGAGGTCTCGGGTGGTCCTGGATTGACCGGAGACCCGGGATGGACGAATGCAAAGCGAATTGCCAACATCTTCGATTACACCGACGGCTTAAGCTGGGTGCGGGGCAAGCACAGCTTGAAGTTTGGAGGGGATATCCAGCAGGTTCAGTCTACGCTAACCAACGCTCAGGATGATCCTCGCGGTATCTTCAACTTCAACGGTAATTACACAAGTAACCAGGGCGCATCCGGCACTGGGAATTCTTACGCCAGCTTCTTGCTGGGCGATCCAAACCAGGTGCTGCGCGACTTTGTCAACACCGTGCCGGCGGTCCGGATGCTGTTCGCCGGTTTTTACGTCCAGGATGACTATCGGGTCACCCAGTCTCTAACCATAAACATGGGATTGCGCTGGGATCTTTTCACAAGCCCCGTGGAGAAATTCAACCGTCAGTCCAATTTCGATCCGGCCACCGGGCTCATCGATATCGCCTCATCCAGTAATCGCGGGCCGAACGTCGACAATAACTACGGTAACTGGGGACCGAGAATCGGTCTGGCTTATTCACCGGATAACGGCAAGACAGCCTTTCGCGCGGCCTACGGCATCAGCTATTTTCCCGACAACTTCGGAGCAACCGGGGGAACTCTCGAGCGAAACTATCCGTTCTTCACCGTGTCGCAGCTCACTACGCCCACGCCTTTCACTCCGTTCTGGAGTCTGAGTGGCAACGGTTTAATCGCCCCGATCTCGGTCCCCTACACGGCTGGCGGGACGCTTACGCCCCCACCTGGGTTTGGCGTGTTTTTCGTAGCCAAGAATTTTAAGCAGGATGAAGCGCAAGTCTGGAATGTCAGCATACAGCGCCAGTTGCCCGGCAAAATGATGTTCTCAATCGCTTACGTCGCGACACACGGTGTACATTTGTACCGCGATCTGCAGTTGAATCAGGCATTGCCAGGACCAGGCCCGATCGGACCGCGTCTGCCCTACTATTCGGTAGCGCCGAACATTCCTACCATCGATCAGCGCAACGGAGACGGGACATCTCACTACAACTCCCTCCAGGCTCAACTGCAAAAGCGCTTCAGTTCCGGTTTGTCCTTCCTCGTCGCGTACACCTGGTCGAAGACCATGGACGACACCACGACGCTCGTTGACCCGTATAACGACAAACTCAATTATTCCCTCGCCAACGGATTTACTTTAGTCGATGTTCCCCAGAATGTCGTCTTGAGCTACAGCTACGAATTGCCTTTCGGAAAAGGCAAAAGCCTCCTGAATAACTCGTCGGGGATAGTAGGTCATTTAGTTAGTGGCTGGTCCATTAACGGAATCACTACATTCCAGTCCGGTCAACCTTTGCAGGTCACTGTTGCCAACAATTTGCTGAACAATAACGGCTACAGTAACCCTGCCGATATTACATGCAACAGCGTTCCCACGCCTAAGACTGTGCAGGAGTGGTTCAACACCGGCTGTTTCGCGGCACCGCCGGCCTACACGTTTGGAAATTCGGGCGTGGGTCACGTCCGCGGTCCGGGTATAAACAATTGGGATTTCTCTATTGCCAAGGATACTTCCCTGGGTACGGAGACGCGCAGGTTGCGCCTCGAGGCCGATTTCTTCAACCTCGCGAACGCAGCGCACTTTAGCAATCCAAACACAACCCTAGGCAATTCTAACTTCGGCACAATCAGCAGCGACCGTCTCCCGCCGCGACTGATTCAACTCGGCGCGAAGTTCTCGTTTTAAACCGAAGGGCTCGCGGCGCGTGTGGAGCGGCCTTTCAAGGCTGCAAAGTCGGCTTTCGAGCCGACTTGTCTCTATGCGGCCGACCCGGAAGGCGAAGGGTATGCCGCCACGAATGGCAGCATGGCAGGCCTGTAGGCCCGCTCCACCATAGAAGCTCACTTAATTCTGCGGTACTGCCGTTGTAGGCGGCGCAACGGGTTTCGCTGTGCCTTGGGTCGGGTTTGCGCCGGCCAGGTCTTTATCTCGATAGCCCCGAATTAATTTCAAAGTCCGGCTCCAGCGCGTTCTAGTAAAGAAATGTTCGCCGAGATCGATTAGATGTTTGATCGTTGCGTCCGCCGAGGCGTCGGTAAGCTGTTCAGTGGTCGCATCGTAGGACCAGTAAATCAGCAGTGGCTTCCCAATGATGTTATCTCTCGGCACAAAGCCCCAATAACGGCTATCCAGCGAGTTGTCGCGATTGTCGCCCATCGCAAAATATGATCCCGGCGGCACGACTACTTCGCCATTCACGACGTGATGTTCGAGCATTTCGCGCAACAGCGGATCCCTGGCCGGATCGTACGTGTATGGCGGCGGCTCGCTGGGGAAATTGTCGCGATAGGAATCAATAATTGCGCTCTTATGGTAGACATATGGCTCCTTCAGCGCCACGCCATTCCGGTACACCACTTGATTCAAGATTTTTAAATGATCGCCAGGAACTCCTATCACACGTTTCACGAAAGTCTGGCTGATGTCGGCGGGATACCGAAAAACGATGATGTCGCCATGCTTTGGTTCTTCATAGGGAAGCACATACCGGCTGATTGCGCCAGCCGGGGCGTACGCGAGCTTGTCGACAAGCAAATGGTCGCCGATCAGGAGTGTATCTTCCATAGAAGCGGTCGGAATCACAAACGCCTGAACCAGCGTCGTTGTTCCGAAAAGCAAAAGAAGTATGGTGACCGCCCATTCGGCGATCGCGTTCCGGGGTGTTTCCGCTTTCGTCGTTGGAGGCGTTTGCTGCTCAACGCTTGCTGGCTTAGCCTCTAATTTCTCTGGCATCGTACTCTCACGCTTACTGAATCGGACCTGAATACTGATAACCGCGAAGAAGGCGGAACGTGCGGTCCCAGCGTGTCTTGCTGAAGAAATGCGCGCACACGTCCACGAAATGATTGCTGTACCCTTCGACCGAATGGGGCATTAACATATCGGTGCTCGTGTTGTACGACCAATAGATGAGCACCGGCTTTCCGACTATATTCTCGCGTGGAACGAATCCCCAGTAACGGCTGTCAAGCGAATTGTCCCGGTTATCGCCCATTACAAAATAGCTATTTGGTGGCACGACCACTTCGCCATTCACCACGTGATGCACCAGCATCTCGGTCAGACGAACGTCGCGATTCTTATCCGGCACGACCTCTGGGTCTTCGGTCACGCTCGGAAAATTGTCGCGGTATGGGTCGAAGTAACCGCTCTTGTGATAAGCGTATGGCTCGTTCAGTCTCTTGCCGTTTATATAAACCTGCTGGTTCACAATCTTCAGGTGCTCGCCCGGTAAAGCGATAAGGCGCTTGACGAACATTTGCGAAATATCGACCGGGTAACGGAACGCGATGATGTCCCCGCGCCGTGGCTCTTCATAGGGTAAGAGGTATTTGCTGATCGGGCCCGCCTGGGCGTACGCGAGCTTATCGACAACGATATGATCTCCAACCATCAGGGTATCTTCCATCGATCCGGTGGGAATTACATATGACCATGCGAGACTCGTCGACGCAAACAGCATGATCAGTATGGTGACAGTCCATTCCGCCACAAAGCTGCGGGACTGAGGCAAACGGTCAACCGGCTGCTCGATCGCAATTGCTACTCGTTCGCTTTCAGTCTCCATCTTTGAAACTTCCATTGTATCCGGGTATCCAAGCTGCCTTCCGTCCTAACGAGCAATCCTTCATGCTTGCGGCGCACGGCGGCGTCTGGAATCTCAGCCCAGCAATGACCTTAATTGCCGGCCTAGTTCGGCGACCCCAACGTAAAGATTAACCAGACCCACGCCGCTAAGGGCACCGCGGAAATACGGACTTATCCAGAGCGCGCGAAGTCCGGGCGATTGCATCGGCAGCCAATTCACGCCCCATACACGCAGCCAGGGGAAAACAAAAAGAAAAATACCGAGCTCCAGCGCAAAAATAGCGAAGCAAAGCCCTAAAATTCGCTGATGCCATTTCAAGGGACTTTGCGTGCCTTGCGAATCGCCAGAACCGGCAGGCGGCGGCGTTGGTTCAATTTGCGAACTCGTGCTCATTGCTCTCCAGCTTCCGCGAACAACTCGCCCTGTACGCCATCTCCCTCGTATCCACTCCACCACATTTCCGGGCAGCTTAACCGGACTGGTTCGAAACTGAAGCGATGCAGCGCAGTGGGGCCATGCTGGCGCAAAGCCTTCTTGTGGTCAGGCGTGGAATAGCCCTTATTGCTGGCCAGATTATATTGCGGAAAAACCGTTTGCCATCGGTCCATGCACGCGTCCCGGGCCACTTTGGCGATGATCGAGGCAGCCGCAATCCCCCGGCAGCGGGCGTCTCCATCGATTAGGGGCTCCTGCTCAATCGCCAAGTCGATCTTGACGGCGTCTATCAGTAGATAATCGGGACGTAATGTTAACGCTTCGACTGCCCTCTTCATCGCCAAGCGGGAGGCCTGATAGATGTTGATCTGATCGATTTCGTAAGCATCAGCCGCGCCTACGGCCCACGCGAGCGACTTGCGCTTTATTTCGTGGGCCAGCGCGGCGCGTGCCTCTGCATCCAGAACTTTGCTGTCCTTCAGTCCTCGCACGCCACGTTCAGGGTCAAGTATCACGGCGGCGGCGAAGACTGGGCCAAAGAGTGCACCGCGGCCCACTTCGTCGATGCCGGCGATGATCCGAAAGCCTCGTTCTCGAGCTCTATTCTCGTACCGCGACAGGCACCGGATAGACAACATGAAAATGAGAAACCGCTATTGACGCTCGCGCAGGCGGGCTGCCTTGCCCTTCAAACCTCGTAAATAATAGAGCTTGGCGCGCCGCACTCGCCCCGTGCGTACCAGGTCAATGTGATCGATCACTGGCGCATGCAGCGGGAAAATACGCTCGACGCCCTGGCCAAAACTGACCTTTCGGACTGTGATGGTCTCACCCATGCCGGTATTCTTGCGGGCAATCACGGTGCCCTCAAAAGCCTGTAGCCGCTCTTTGTCGCCCTCTCTGATCCGCACGTGCACGCGTATTGTGTCGCCGGTTCGAAACTCCGGGTGCGCAGCCGCGCGCGTGTGTTTGTTGATGAACTTCGTCATCACTGCATTCTGCATGGTTTTATCCTTCGTCCTTTAGTTCAGTTTCAGAAGCGGTAAAAGAGTCACAAGACCGCTCCCTCGCGGTCGCGGCTCGGTTACGTTTATCAAGCAATTCCGGCCGATGCCGCTTCGTCTTGGCACGAGACGCTTCTTCGCGCCAGCGCCTGATTTCCGCGTGATTGCCGCTCAGCAGCGCCTCCGGCGCTTTCCAGCCTCGAAATTCCGCTGGCCGCGTGTATTGCGGGCAATCCAACAAGCCCATATTCATATCGCTAAACGACTCGTTTCGCGAAGACTCCTCATTTCCCAAAACGCCCGGAAGCAGGCGCGCGACAGCGTCTACAATCACGGCTGCTCCCAATTCGCCGCCGCTCAATACGAAGTCGCCAATCGAAATTTCTTCGTCCGCCAGATGCTCCGCCACACGCTCGTCCACACCTTCGTACCGCCCGCAGATCAGAAGCAGCTCGTCGAGTTCGGAGAATCTCCCCGCCTGCGCCTGGTCGAACAACCTTCCCTGCGCCGAAAGCAGAGCCACCCGTGTACGGTCTGATCGCTCGGGTAGTATTGCCTCGACTGCCTCGAACACCGGTTGGGGCTTTAGTAGCATTCCTTCGCCGCCGCCGAATGGCCGGTCGTCTACAGTTCGGTGACGATCGTATGTCCAGTTTCTCAAATCGTGAATCTCGACTTCGAGCCGTCCAACTTGCCGTGCCTTCGCAACTACGCCAAAATCGAATGGCCCGCGGAAAAAATCCGGAAAAATCGTGAGAATGTGGAACTTCACAAATCCAACAGTCCCTCCGGCAGCGCCGCTTGGATTACTCTTGCCGTCAGATCAATAGACCGGCATATGTCCGGAACGAAAGGAATCAGGATCTCCCGTCCGTTCGCCTCCACTTCGAGCAGCAACGGGCCGCCGTGCTGCTGAAATCCGACGACACGCCCCACATCGCGGCCGCTCGCCTCGCGTACCATGCATCCCAGCAGGTCCGAGCGGAAATACTCGCCGGCCGGTAACTGGCCTCTTTCCTCCCACGGAATCCAAATGTCCGCGCCCCGGAACCGCTCTGCCTCGCCGATCGAATCGACTCCTTCGAATTTCAGTACCCAATACTCTCCGTGCCGCCAGGCATGCTCAATCGAGACCTGAATATCAACACCATCCGCGAGGCGTACTTTCGCCCGCTTCAAAGTCTCGAGACGTCCCGGCACGTCCGTCTGCGAGGCAGCCAGCACTTCTCCGCGGTTTCCCCGTGCTCGCAAGATCTCCGCAATCACCACGCGCGCGTCCAAGTTCTATTCGAGAATTTCGAGATTGAACCGGCGATTCAGTTTCGTCCCAACCGCGCCCAGCAGCGTCCGGATCGACCGCGCCGTGCGGCCCTGCTTCCCAATCACCTTGCCAAGATCTCCCTGCGCCACTCGCAGCTCAAAGACAGTAACCTGCTCTCCGTCGATTTCATTGACAATCACTTCATTGGGAACATCCACCAAGGCTTTGGCAATGTCTTCGACCAATGCTTTTACGCTGTTGTTGTCTTCCATGGCTCACCTCGACCTCCGCACTGACTAGCGGCCGGATCAAATTCAATTTGCGAATGTAGATTTTAGGCGGCGCTTGCGGGATTGGACTTCAGTAACCGTGCGACCGTATCGGAGGGTTGCGCACCCGTCTTCAACCAGTGATTGATGCGCTCGTGGTCCAGCTTGACTTCGGCCGGCTGCGCCACAGGGTTATAGTAACCCACTACTTCAACGGCGCGGCTATCTCTCGCGCGTTCCTTCTCGATTACAACCACGCGATAGCTCGGCTTCTTTTTCGCGCCGAATCGCGCCAATCGAATTGCCAACATTTTCTCGTCTCTTTTCCTTTCAGGTCTCGCGCGTTAAAGCGCCAGTTTTGTTCGAAGCGATGAGTTCCTATTGTCCCGCCCCGAACAGGCCAGGCATATTCGGCAGCTTCATCTTCGCAAGTCTCTTGCCCAGAAATCCCGCTCCGCCGCTCAAACTCTTCATCATTTTACGCGCCTGCGCGTATTGTTTCAGAAGGCTATTCACCTCCTGCACCGAGGTCCCGCTGCCCTTTGCGATACGGCGCCGGCGCGAACCGTTGATAATCATGTGATTTCGCCGCTCAGCCGGGGTCATCGAATCGATGATTGCTACGACCCGGCTCAATTCCTTCTCGTCAACCTTGGTGTCCTTGAGCTGGTTCTTCATCTCCCCGAATCCGGGCATCATTTTTAGAATGTTCTCGAGCGGGCCCAGTTTTCGAATCTGCTTCATTTGGTCGCGAAAATCTGCGAGCGTGAAGTCATCGCCTGTAAGAAGCTTCTCCTGTATCTTTTCGGCTTCCTTCTGGTCGATGTTTTCCTGAACCTTATCGATGAGCGAGAGCATATCGCCCATACCGAGGATGCGGGAGGCGACGCGCTCGGGGTAAAACGGCTCGAGCGCCTCTGTCCGTTCTCCGACGCCAACGAACTTGAGCGGCTGGCCGGTAATGGAGCGGATCGAAAGAGCGGCGCCACCGCGCGCATCTCCATCCATCTTGGTGAGAATCACGCCTGTAATGCCAAGCCGTTTATTGAACTCGTCCGCGGTCTTCACCGCGTCCTGGCCAGTCATGGCATCGGCGACAAACAGAATCTCGACGGGCTCGAGCGCCGCCTTCAGCTCCTGTAGCTCGCCCATAAGCTGCTCGTCGATGTGCAGCCGGCCCGCCGTATCCACGAGCATTACGTCGCGCCCGGTCTGATTGGCTTCCCGCCGCGCCGATCGCGCCAGATCGAGCGGCTTGGTTTCGTCCGCGGTCCCTTCGTATACCGGCGTGTTGACCTGCTTCGCGAGGATAGTGAGCTGTTGGCGCGCGGCCGGCCGATAAACGTCAACTGAAACCAGCAGGGGGCGCTTACCCTCCTTGATTAAGAATCGCGCCAGCTTGCCGCTACTCGTAGTCTTTCCAGACCCTTGCAGGCCTACCACCAGAATTATGCTAGGCGGCTCGTTCGCGAACCGCAGCTTCGATGGATGGCCGCCGAGCATCTTGGTCAATTCGTCTCGGACGATCTTCACCACCTGCTGGCCGGGAGAAAGAGCCGTAAGTACTTCTTCTCCGGCGGCTTTCTGTCTTACCTGCTCGATAAACTGTTTGACGACCTTGAAATGGACGTCGGCCTCGAGCAGCGCCACGCGTATCTCGCGCAGAGCCTGCTCCATATTTTCGGCCGTTAATTTCCCTTCACCGCGCAGGTTTTTAAAGACCCGCTGCAGCTTCTCTGACAAATTGTCGAACATGAGTTTGCGAACTGGAGCACACCCACCTGTTCAAACCAGGAAGGTGTTGGAGGACACCCCAACCGGAGGCAGAAAACTCTGCTACTTCACTAATATAGCGAATCAGACGGAGGGAATGGGGACCGTACCGGGATATCCGTGGTACTTGTGCCAGACTCGGTGTGTACCCTGATAGCGTTTAGCGATCCGTCTTATAAGTTAGGGTTAAGGTAAGAGCGCGAGGACTCGGAGGGTCAGAACGTGCCGTACGCCATTCATAACGGAGTGCGCCTCTATTGGGAGGAGCGTGGCAGTGGGCCGCCGCTGCTACTGATCATGGGGCTCAGCTTCACTCTCGAAATGTGGCATCGGGTGACGCCCGAGTTCGCTAAGGACTATCGAGTGATCCTCCTTGACAACCGCGGCGTGGGGCGTAGCGATATACCCCCAGGCGGGCGCTACACCATCGGCGCCATGGCGGAGGATGCCCTGGCGGTTTTGGATGCGGCTGGTGTCAACGAGCCGGCTCTCGTGCTGGGCGCCTCGATGGGCGGCATGATCGCGCAGGAGCTTACACTGCGACATCCCGAACGCGTCCAAGCCCTCGTATTGGGATGTACTGCATGTGGACCGTTGTTTCGGGCAGCTTGGCCCAAACTCGAATGGTCCCCGGGATTGTGGCAGTGGATTACCTCACGAGGCGAGCTTCGTGAGCGTGCGCTGGTTCGCCTGCTCTATGCCAACACGACCCCTCTCGACCGCATTGAGGAGGATATCGCTATTCGCGCGGCCTGCCAGCCTCCCGTTCACGCTGTTTTGCGGCAGTTGGCCGGAATCCTGTCGTGGAGTTCCTACAGCCGGCTTCCTCAAATCAAAGCGCCTACGCTCGTTGTGCACGGCGAGCAGGACCACGTACTTCCCCCCGCGAACGGCCGGATGGTTGCCAGCCGTATCTCCAATTCCGAGTTTATTCTGCTCCCAAATGCCGGGCACATCCTCACGACCGACCAGCCGGAACTATCGCTTCAAATCGTTGGGCGTTTTCTCGAAACCGTGAGAGCGGGAGAGTACGCTCCTGATGCCGGTCTACGAGACGTAGCCGTCACAACGGCGCCAGACCTCGTGGCTCGCCGATCACAGTTCCCGCAGCAGTCTCCGCGTCTCCATGTATCCGGCGTAAGCCATCAGGATCAGTAACGTGAATGGAAAAGCGATCGCTTGGGCCATAATCCGCAATGGAGTCAGGCGCCGCACGCCGCTCCGCTCCATCAACATGTCCCTGATGTTCCGCAGATGCCCACGGTCGAGCCAAAAGCAATCCGCGTTTTCGTTCACAATCATTACCTTTGCTGGAATGCGGACCGCGGCAGCCCATTTCCACTTCGTCATGATGTCGTCGCCCGTGCAAAGCACGCAGAGCGCCGAATAGCCGGACTGCGTTAGCGTCCGGAACAACTCGGTGCGTTCCGGTCCAGCCTGCGCTTCGTGCGTGTACAATACTCTGCCTCTCGAAGCGTCGAACGGCTCGGGGGGTGTTCGATAACATGTCAAAACGTCAAGTCTGTAAGTTTCTCCAGTTCTGTACAGCTCGGTCAGGAACTTTGCAGCGGCTTTTCGTGACCCACTCTCAATCATCAATACCTCACTCAACTTTGGAGTCCAGCGCGATAGCAGAAAGAGGAGGCGGTCGAACGGCGGGGTTTTTCGTGCAGATGCAAGCCGCATTGGCTAACAGGCTATCAAAATTCTGAAAAACTCTCTTGTAACCGCTACCTCGCAGTCGGGGCTCTGTAACACATTGCTGAGCAATAGCAGGGTTCAGACGGCCCGGAGATATTCATCAATCGAGTAGTACCGCGCGAGCGCAAGCCAATTAGTCCTAGTAACTAAGTCTTCTTACTAACGAGTTAGTTCCATTGACGGCTTCGCCCACCAAGCCCTACAGTCGTCGTTGTGTTTTGACACGGCGAGCATCCAGGCTCTCAAACGAGCCTGGAATGGAGCGCGAGAACGGGTGGTTCTCGCGCTCCGACTCATCGCCTATTCTCGGAGGACTTGAAATGCTCATTCGCCCTGTGCTTTTCGTTGTTTTCGCCGCTGCCCTTCTGGGGCAGTCTCAAAGCAGCCAACTAACCGGTGTCCCAGTCACACCAACACGGCATGTATCAAAGCTGTGGATTACTTCTTCGATTCTTCTGCTCGCAGCCACTAGCCTTGACGCCGCTTCAAGCTGGGGCAAATATGAGGAGAATCCGTTTCTTCGCTCAAACGACGGCCGTTTCGGACCGAAAGGCGTGTCGATCAAACTAAGCCTGGCCGGCGCCATGCTTGTGCCGCAGATACTATTTCGCAGAAATCACGCTGCCACAAAATTGTTCACGATCACAAACCTCGCCCAAGCGGGGATGTATGGGGGGATCGCAGCACACAACTTCGGTATCCCACGGCCAAGCCCGGCCCAATGAAGACTTCCGGAATCGCGGAGCGAGTATCCGGGAAACTATTCCAAGCCTCCGCGTTTAGGTATATACTCTAGCGCATAGAGTCCGGTGCGATGCTCTTCCTTCTCGTCAGTTCGTGCCGCTAAAGGAAAAGCGGGATGGCTGCCCGAAAGGCGAGGAATGACTCATTCGAAGCCCTATATCGCACCGGGTTCTTTTTGAAGGTTTAGGCGTTTGCCCGCACGCTTCTGGGGAGGAAGACGAACGGCGAGCTCCAGAACCGGACCAGACGAGTTAGCAGCAGCTCAGCCTGTTCCACCGTTTCCGGTTTTTGCAACACGCAATTGGCTTGCGCCGCGTAGGCCGAGTCTAATTCGCGATCGCCGGTTCTTGCCCATGCAGCCACTGGAATCGCGCGTGTTGCCTCGTTTTGCTTCAAATTCTCGAGAGCCCTGAGACAGCGCTTACCTTTGCGCTCCAAATCAATAAGCACCAGATTGGGTAATGGAGCCGTGCCGTCTGCGACAGACCTGAGTGCCGCTTCGCAATCATCGGCAACCCTCACCGTAACTTCCACCGGCAGGCGGCTCCATTTCAGAGCCAGCCGCAAAAGACGCTTGTCGTCTGGATTGTCGTCGATTACCAGGATGGAGAACCGCGGAAGGTCGGGCGTCTGCTCGAAAACCTGGGGAACAGGAAGCTTCTTTACGCCTGAAACTGCCTCGAAGCCGTCTGACAGCACACTTGGAAAGCTCGTTTCCATACGTCACTGTTAGGGTAGCTGCCGCGGGGCGTAATAGGAATCGGGTAAATACCTGAGATGCTATATCGTTGATAACGCACAAGTTGCATTAATGAGAGCGCTCTCTGAAAGCCCTTGCAGTTGGTTCAGAACGGTCATGAACCAGGCGTTGTCCGCTTCCGTGCCAATCGTGATCCGGACACACTGCGGAAGACCGAAACTGGCTAAAGGCCGCAAAATGACCCCACGCTCCAGCAGTCCGCCGCTGAAAGCACGCGCCTGTTCGGCGCTCTCGAACACCGCCATCACGAAGTTTGCTTCCGACGGCACGACGTGTATTCCACGAGCCCTCAGCTCATCGGGAACCCGCCGCATTCCTTGGGCGTTCAGTTCAATCGACCGTTGAACGAAGGCATCGTCATGCAACGCCGCAAGTGCTCCGCACTCCGCGAGATGGCCGGGTTCAAAAGGCATTTTCACTTTCAACAGGCTTCGGATCAGGTCTTCATGCGCGAAGCCATAACCAACCCGCAGCCCAGCGAGGCCATACACCTTCGAAAACGTTCGCAGCGTAATTACGTTGTCTAGCCGGTAGTGCATGGAATCTGGATAGCGGGGGTTGCCCTTAGCGTATTCGAAATACGCTTCGTCTAGAATCACCAGCACACGTTCCGGTATGTGCTTGTAAAAGCGTTCGAATTCGTCACGAGTGAAAATCGTGCCTGTCGGATTGTTCGGGTTGGCGAGATAGATAATCTTGGTCCGCTCGGTAACTGCCCCAGCAAGCGCATCCAAGTCGTAATGCCAGTTCCGGTAAGGCACTGTTTTATAGGGCACGCCCCTCGATTTCGCTATCACTTGGAAGCCGCCGAAGGCCGCCTCGGTCGTAAGGATTTCGTCGTTATCGCACAGGAACGTCCGTACGATAGCGGCAATGATGCTATCGGAACCACTGCCCGCAATCACGTTCTCGACCTTTACTCTGTAACGTTCTGCCAACGCTTCGCGAAGCAGCAGCCCCCCTTGCGGGTAAAGGTGAACGTTCGCGGCGGCGCCGCGAATGGCTTCAACAGCGAGCGGGGACGGACCCAGCGGGTTCTCGTTTGACGCCAACTTAATGACGTGCGTAAGGCGGTAACGCCGGCGAATCTCCTCGGCGCTCCGGCCGGGCTCGTACGGCTGTAACTGTTCAATGTAAGGCGGAACTAGGGGCACTACGCCGCTAGCATACACCACTTTTGAGTGGTGTGGCGATTGGTCAGTGTTTTCTTAGAGTTAGCCGCCCGGCTCACTCAACGGGAAGCGGCAAAATGCTTTGACCGCGGGTCAGAGAACAACCCCGCATAGCGCATCTCTGTCCGCTCAATCAACCGGGGCCAGACGGAGGAGGGATCCGCATCGAACACGCTATCGCTGTCGCCTGGAAGGACACGCCACATCTCCAATTCCATCTCATGCTCGAGTTGGCCCGGCGCCCACCCCGTATATCCGAGATAAACCCTGAAATTCTTGGCGGTAGGCTTCGAGCTGAATACCCGGTCGAGCGCCGTTTTGGTCGAAATTAAATAGACGTCGGCGAATACCGGCGCCGCCTCGTCTATTTTTTTGTTTGACCGATAAAGTGCCAGGACGGCTTCGGCCTGCACAGGCCCTCCCGCGTAGGCCGAGTCGTTGATATGCTTGGCCGGCTTCGTGTCACCAAAAACACGGGAAATGGCGATGTTTGTGGGACGGTTAATCACCACTCCCAAGGTGCCAGTCTGATCATGGTGAAGCAAAAGCACCACAGTCTCGGCGAAGCTGCGGTCGGCCGCGTGGCGTGGCGCTACCAGAAACAGGCCGGGCGCCAGGTTGTCCGAATCCTGCTGGCCTCGTGACCAACCGGGGCTTGCGGCGAAGCATATCTGCCCGGAGAGCACAACCCACAAAGCGAACTGAACCGCTGTCATAAATCACCAGTACTAGCGACTATTACACCGTAACTCACCGAGAGACATTTTCGGAGGAACCACGACATCGATATTGCGTATATACTTTGCTGGGGCTTGATCCACAATCCGATCGGCCTTATCGAAGAGGTTGCCATGTACCGCACCTTCCCGTTCGCGTGCTGCTTGTGCTTCTCCTTGTTCGGAGCCAGCGCAACCATCAGGCCGTCCGAGTCTCTGACGGTAGTCCTCGACATCAAAGATCATCATTATTCGCCGAGCTCGCTCGCCGCAATGGAAAGCGAAGCTCAGCGCATATTCGATGACACTGGAATGAAACTTGACTGGCGTCTCAAAGAGCGGTTGCCTGAGCATGCCGAGTTCGCCAACGTCGTAGTATTTACGATGACCGGTTCGTGCCGCATGAGCATGGTGCCGCTTCTTATTGACGAACGCGGGCCGCTGGCGCTCACCTATACCTCCGACGGCGAAGTGCTGCCGTTTGGCGAAGTGCGCTGCGATCGCATCAAGGCATCGTTGCAAAGGTCTCCGCATCCAAGCAACGGCCGGAGTTGGGACGCTCTGTTCGGCATTGCTCTCGGCCGCGTTATGGCTCATGAGCTCTATCACATGCTTTCAGATGAAGTGGACCACACGCAGAATGGAGTCGCCCGCACCAGCTTGCGCGCCGATGAGCTGGTGTCGGGAACGCTACACCTCGATTCGACGGCGCTGTCGAGAATCGAATCGCATCTCGCGACCGCGGGACCGAAATAAAAGTCGGCGCAGTGCCACTGCTTCACATTTGAGCCATCCGAATCGTTCTGAGACAAAGCGGTGTCCTACGACGACCAGGGATCCTTCAGTCGACCCGGAAGTCTGCCCGGCAACCGTGATCTACCCAAATGCCGCTCGTATCGTAATCCCAGGAATAGCCTTGCTGGCAGGGCGCGCCGCTTCTTTGTCTGATTAATTGGACTCCTCGGCGAGTGTCGGCGTCACAATACCGGCGGCGGCCATCATCGGAATAACAGCTTACGGTCTGCTGATTTTCGACGGAATTTGTAGCTGCTTTGGTGTATTCACTGCAAAAAGCCGGTGCTCCTTGTCGTAGCATCGAGCACCCGCGTTTAATCTCGTCCAGGATCAAAACGCAGGAATTTTGCGCGTTACAGGGCGCATGGGTGGCAGGCGACACGGCCAGGCATTCATCCACAAGCTGCTTGGACCGGGCCGCGCCAACGGCCTGGATGCAAGGAACAATTGATACCGCATCGGGCGTGGCAGCCGCGGCGGAGAGAGCGGGAAGACCAAAAGCGCCCGCCACCTGCTGCAATTCGGTTCGGATCTTATCCCATTTCGAGGCGGTTTGCCCACCCAAGTTAAGGCCGTAAGCCAGCTTGTCAATCTGTTGGCCGGTGCTCATGACATTCTGCACGTTGGCATCGGCTTTTCGGGTCTTCTTGAAATTGTTAAGCGCTGCGTCCGTCTGTTTGATGAAGCTCGCTACCAGATTCTTCGCGTCCTTCTCCCGGCTCGTCTTCCGAATCGTACTCTTGGAGATTGCGGAATTGAAGGTGGGCTGGAACGACTTCGCATCGTCTCTCAGATTCTTCATCAGGCCTTCGAGGTCTTTGTCATTGATACGGTTTTGAGCTGCCGCGAAACGACCTTGCACCAAACTCAGCACTGTAAGCGCAAGAGCCGCCCGAAAAGCCTTGCTATAAATTCCGCACATGACATTCCTCCCGAATCTCGCGCACCTTTGCCGGATCGGCTCGCCGATGAGACGAGCATTATAACAACCTTGAGGCGCGGATGTCGCCGCCTCACTTCGCCGTCACCGCGTGGGGATCACGTCGTAGAAAGATTCGAAGTCCGCTGACGGAAATAATTTACAAGATGGCGAGGCGGTCGGAGACCTAGTATCTACTTGCAATAATTAGCGTACTGGCGCATACTTGGGCATGCGCCAGCCCACCGCGATTATCCGCCTCTCCCAGGAAGAAACCAAGACTCTGCAGGATTGGAGCCGACGCGGCACAAGC
>JBAUZG010000023.1:0-13391 GCA_049585195.1 Bryobacteraceae bacterium
GACCGGTTTTAGGAGTTCAATTAGTTCGTTAAGCCGGTCTCTCTCCCTAAATCCTGAAACTCCATGGTTCCAAATGCTCAGGATGGCCGCCATGGACGCATATGTTCTTTATTTACAAACGAACTGCGGTTTCCCAAGCTGGACGTCTCGGGTTCGATCCCCGTCTCTCGCTCCATGTTTTCAATAACTTACGTGGGCTTCGCATCTCGATGGCTCTGGCTTAACGCAGTAATCGCAGTAACGAGTCGCTGCGGATGCCCTATAAACAAGGGCGAAACACGATTGACTGCCAGCCGTACGGCTGGCAGCATCACCCAGCGGTCAGATTTACACCGTGGAAGCCTAAGTCGCAAATGCAAACTCGACCCATTTGGCCCTCGCAAATTCCCGCACTGAAGGCGGGCCTCGAACCGGAGTTCTGGCACCATTTTTAATACAGGACTACAAAGTTGCCATTGCGCCGTGGATAGGCGGCGACCAGGCTCCAAGGCGGTACACCATCAGCAGCGCCCGGAGTTCCAACGTGCTTGCCTGAGGAATCCAAAAGCTGCCAATGCACGGAACCGCCGCGTTTCCAACCCATTCCTTCAGTCCACGAAACGAGAAGAAGTCCGTTCCGATTCAAAGCGAGTGCCGGGTGTTTCTGATTTGCCGAATCAGTTGAGATAGTGACATCAGTGGCATTGCCGGTCTTGGGATCAATCGCCCCGAAATGAACCTGCTTTTCTGTCTCCCACGCTCCAAAGATTCCCGTCCGACCGCTTGTAAACGCCTCTGAACTCATTGCGCAATAGCTGAGGTTCCATTTTGAGATGTCCGTACCGTGAAAGCTGGAACCGTGGTCGGTCGATTCCAGCAAGTACATATCGCGATGCACCAGGTCCTGAGCCGACCGGAAGAGTACGAAAACCCTTCCCACACTATCCGCATAGGCATCTAGCGAACAGCATCCGCAAGCACCGGTCGGCCGGTCCCAGGCGATCTGCTCGGGTGAAAAGGATTTGCCGTCATCAGTGGATCGAGTCACCCACACGCGCCGAAATTCTTCCCCCTGGTGGCCGGGGATTGGTGCGTGCCAGAACACATATACGCGCCCTTGCTGGTCCGCCGCAATTCCGCCGCCTCCGTCGATTCCGTATGCCGTTTGTATGAGATTCCGCTCCGGCTCAAACGCTGTGCGGCTCGCGTCTAGCCTGCTGAAAAGCATTGGGCTGCGGCCGAGGGCGGGATTACGTAACTTCGGAGAGGCGTTCCAGGCGACATACACGTTTCGACGTCTGCCAATGGCGATGCGGGGACCGCGGATGTTCCCAACTGCGATGGCAGTCCCCTCGACGGAGTTGATTCGAATCGGATGGGAGAAGTTGAGCCCGTCCTTTGATTTCGCATAGAAGAGATCGCCTTGAGACGGATCTCCCTTAAGATAAACCAAATGTACCGTCCCCTCGCCGTCAACAGCAACTTCCGGTTGAATCCCGCTGTCTGGAACGCGTAGCAATTCGACGCGCGGAGAGCTGACCGAATGCGGATGAGCAGGAAAGAAGCTTAAAAAAGCGATTAGAATCACGGATCGCAGAAAGACAGACATCAACACGGATACCACTCTTCATTGTGGACCGTATATAGCTTCGTCACATTTGGTAACCGGTCTGAATCCCTTCTGAAGACCGAGGCGAGTGAGGGTTCAATCTGTGAGCGAAATTTCCGCGGTAGGTGCGAAGTTCATCTCGTACGCGGCGGAAAACTGCAAGGCGCTCCTCTTCCGATCCGCTGAGCGGTGCCGGGGCTTCGAAACTGCGATGGAGCGTTTTTACTGTAGCCGGGAAAACGGGACAGCTCTCTTTTGTTGTCGCAGACCGTGATCACGTAATCGAAGTGCTGCCTACTGAATTCATCCACATGCTTCTAGCGGTGTCCGCTCGATGTCGATTCCCAATTCGCGCATCACGGTCACTGCTTCCGGTCGTACGGTGCCAGGTTTCGTCCCGGCGCTTTCGACCTCGAAAACGTTCCCGGGATCGTCAACCCTCTCGCGGAACTAAAAAGCTCGCATCGACCCCGGTCATCCGGCCTTGGCAATGGCCGGATGCTTAATATTTCGTTACATTTCGGAAATAATTCCGATACCCAGCTGCGCCATAAAACCCGCAGAAGCGGTAATGCCATGCACGGCTCTACGAAGAAACCATTCTGGCAGTCGGTTTTCGTTTGCTCCACGCACTGCGGCGCAGGGTGCGCGCTAGGAGACGTCCTCGCGGAATGGGTGATCTTCTTAGCGGGCATTACTCTCGCAGGCACCGCCCTGTATGCAAGCTTTGTTTGGGATTTCGTTGCCGCATATGTCATCGGAATCGCATTTCAGTACTTCGCGATCGCGCCGATGCGGAATCTAGCCGTTCGAGAAGGAATTAGAGAGGCCGTTAAGGCAGATACGATTTCCCTGGTTGCATTCGAAATCGGCATGTTCATCTGGATGGCCCTCACAAATAAAGTGTTCTTTACCAAGCCGCCTCATCCGAACACTGCTGTGTATTGGTTCATGATGCAGGTCGCCATGATTGTTGGATTCGCCACCACATACCCGGCGAATTGGTTCCTGATTCGCCGGGGCGTCAAGACCGAGATGTAAAACAGAGTTACGCGGGCGCATTGCGATAACGAGCGGATCGTGACTTCTCGCCCGCGGATTGAGATCGTTTCTATGGGTTTTTACGCCCGACACATTCTGCCTCACCTCATCGATCTCGCGATGAGGAACAAAGAGACAACCCGCCTTCGCGCAGCTTGGATTCCCCAAGCTCGCGGCGATGTGCTGGAAATCGGTATCGGCTCTGGCCTGAATTTGCCTTTCTATTCAGACCAAGTCCAGCACCTCTACGGGGTGGACCCTTCGCTTGAGCTCCAGGAGATGGCACGTAAGCGGGTGCCTGGGCGCCTGAATATTGAGTTTCTGCTGCAATCCGCTGAGGAACAGTTGCCCCTTGCGGATGCCAGTATCGACACAATCGTCATCACATGGACTCTCTGCTCCATCCCGAACCCCGCTAAGGCCCTTCATCAAGTAAGGCGAGTCCTCAAGCCCAGTGGAACGCTCCTTTTTTCGAACACCGCCGTTCCCCCGATCGCAGCGTCGTGGCTTGGCAGGATCGCCTCACGTCGCTCTGGAAACGTATTTCAGGCGGTTGCCATCTAAATCGCAAAGTAGACGACCTCATCGCTGCCGCAGGGTTCCAAATCACTGAGCTGAAAAGCTTTTACCCTCACGGACCACGCCCGATGACCTATACGTATCAAGGTTTGGCGCAGATCGTCTAAGCGCCAAGCCTAAGTTGGCGGCTATTTTTGGAACTCGTGAGCGACTGATATCTGGTCCAATGCTTGGACGAGCGCTCCGCGCGCTGGTTCCTCCACCCGAACAACTGGGCCCCCAGCATACAACGATCGCGGAGGTCGGTCTGTCCAGATCACTCCCGCCGGATAGACCGCAATGTAATCCCAGATCACGCTCCGGCGATTGTGCTCTCCCAGTGAATGGGAAATTAACCGTCTCTTGTCCCAAAATTGGGTCGCACGGGAATCGGCAATCCGCTTTAGCGTAGCGGTCGATGGCGCACCCCAATCGGTCGGCAGTACTGGCTCCCAGACGACGAAGACTCGCACGGGCTTGCCGGAAAGGTCCTTCAATATGTGCTCGGCTGCAGAGGCCCTCTGCAGACATATCGGTCAAGTGGGCGATAAAAGCAAGAGCGCCCGGACATCATCTTTCGCAACATTGAATGCATTCTTTACGTCGGCCACATTCTGAGTTGTTAATCGTTCCAGCGGAACCTGCCCGGATGGCGTCTGGCTGCCGCCGTAAAAATAGGTCGCCGCTCCAATGAGAATTAGAACCAATATTGCAACGACAATGTACTTTCTTTGCATACTCACCGCGCAAGCACATTGGCCGCCGCGCTAGCCATTATTTGCGGAAAAAGAATCGAGATAAGCACGAACACCGTGGACAGCCAAAGCACGGCCGTGGCAATCACGCTCCGTCGGCTACTGCACTTCTTAGCGCGCCGCGCTTGATAGAACCCGTATGCAATGAATAGGACTGAGGCCATCAGCAAGTAAGGTCGTGCTGAGGAAAGAAATGCCGACCCGCCGACGAATCCCGCTGCGGCTACAAAGGGCAAAATGGGCAAACAGCAACTGGAAGCGCCAAGTACGCTCACAATAGCAGCGAAACTCGCAAGCACTGCATTCCGGTGCCGCTTTCTACCATTGGCATCTTTGCACTCAGTCATGTGTTCACGCCAGCGTTGTTAGTCATGCCTCCCTTAAGGCTGATCGGATCATCTCCTCCGAGAGGCCGCCCGAATATCGCCGGCACGCAAAACCCGTCTCTGTGATGTCGCGCGCCTCGATCTCGACGTCGAGACCGTTGACGCGAATTGTAGGCGATCCAAAAAAGTTAAGCGCTTTGGCGGTCAATTCGTCTTCTACTTCGATCTCGCGTATCTCGGTCCGCAATCCTTCTTGCTGTAGCACGCTCTTAACCCGGTCGACTGCCGGTAGGTGGTTGGGACAGCCCGCGAAATAGAGAACTTCAATCTTCATCACGACCTCTGTCGGCAATCTCTTCGAGCACCGGGCAGCAGCCTTTGCGGAAATCAGCAAAAGCTCGCAGGCTCCGTTCGCATTTCCGAAGCCTCTTTGCTAACTGCTGCTCCAGGGCGGTGAGTTCGGCGATCTTGCTGCGAATTATTGCGATTTTCGCCTTCAGCAGATCGTTGACATGGGAACAGGCCTCGCCATCGTCGCGTTGCACAAGGAGCAGTTCCCGGATTTCCGGGAGTGAAAACCCGAGTTGTTGAGCGCGTCGGATGAACTGAATTCGTTGAATATCTTGGGTATGAAAGAGGCGAAACCCCCTTCGGTTCTTCCCGCTCGTTCGAGCAGGCGCTGTTTCTCATAGAACCGAATAGCGCCGACACTCAAGCCCGTTTGTTCGGAAACTTTGCCAACCTGGATGCCGGTCCTAGGCATCCGAATCCAGGTTACACTCTTGAGTGGACTCCAGAGTCAAGTGCCATGATCGGCCGGGCATTCCGAGCGTCTATCGGGCTTAAACGAACAATATGCAGGAGCACAAAGGAGGACCATTAGGGCGGACAGTCCCGATTGATAAAGCTCAAAGTCGAAGCTATCTCGTCACAGGCATCACGATAGCTGTTTTTACGGCATGCTTTCATCGAGACTTCCGGTCCAACGTGCTCGGGCGCTTCGCTGCGCGCGTTCGCGCTTATCTTCCGCGCTTACCGTGGCCCAATAGTTGCGCGAAACCTGACCCATCGTTCTGCGGAAGACTTCCGACTGAGCCGGGCTTTTAATGTTCCGATTCAACGCTGAGCTTCGTACTTCCGCCTCTCGCCGCAAAGCATCGAGCCCTCGGCTGAGTGCTTTATAGCGCGACACTCCGCATTGGCTTGCAATCCGGTTCAGCTTCTTGTAGAACGACTCGGTTGCTTCAAGCCAGACGGGCCGCCTCGTATCATCCACCCGTTTACCCGAACCACCCAGTCCGCTACGTATATCACGGTTCGCTGCATCGTTCATTTCGTCCCTTTTCCGAGTTCGTTTTCGAGCTCCTCAATCGTTGCCAAGCTTCCTTCAAGTCGGGCGGTAGCGATTCCGACAATTTGTATTCCGAAATGCCGATAGGCGTGCCGAAATTCCTCAGCGCGTACTCGGCGGCGATTTGATCCTTTGTCTTGCAGATGATAAGACCGACGCTTGCCCGATCCTCCGGGTGGCGAAGCAGATCATCCACCGCCGCGAGGTAGAAATTCATTTTGCCCACAAACTCCGGTTCGAACGCTTTCGCCTTTAGGTCGATGACCACGAAGCACCGAAGCTTTAGCTGATAAAAAAGCAAATCGATAAAGAAATCACGCCCACCTACATCAAGCCGATACTGGCTGGCGACAAATGCGAACCCAATGCCCAGTTCCAGCAGGAAATCTCTCAGGTGCGCTAGCAAGCCCTGGTCCAGCTCCCGTTCATGGGCATCGTCCCCGATCATCAGGAAATCAAAGGTGTAAGGGTCCTTCGTGATCTGCTGGGCGAGGTCGGACTCAGCGGCTGGCAGGGTCCGCGCAAAGTTCGTTATCGCCGCGCCAACGCGCTTGTGCGCCCCGCTCTCTAGCTGGTGAACTAAGACATCACGGCTCCAGCCATGTTCGAACGTCGCTCGAACATACCATTCCCGCGCACAGGTGTCTTTTACGTGTCGAGGATGCGCGCATGTATTTGAGATTTCTGGGCGAGAAACGTTCATCTCCGGAAAGGCCTTTTTCAGGTCCGCCGCCAACCGGTCGATAACTTTAGCGCCCCAGCCTTCCCGCTCTTGTCTAACCAGGATGTCTCGCCCCAATCCGCCAATAGAGCAGGACGAGTTCACGATTAACCGAGAGCGACGCCCGTAATTGCGATTCCCGGATGCGCTGTTTCAACTCCTGCAGGAAAACGGGATAGCTGTCGGGAAGTGCCTGCCGTTTCGTTATGTGTTTTGATTCGTCCCTAAACCGTGTCAACTGTAAATCTCCATTCACCGTAGCTTCTGCTCAACGAGCACAGCGGCCGCTCGATTCACTTCCAAACCTGCGCCATCGCTGCTGATCCGCGCCGGACACTCCCGCCACAGTAAACGAATCGAGTCCAACCACTTATCGAGCTTCTCGCGAAAGCGGCGGGGTCGGGCATATTCGATCGATCCGATCTGATTGGCCAGACCGCATGGGCCAAACAGCGGGATCATTTCTTTGCCTTTTGCCAGAAAACATGGATACGAAAGCCAGATGAACAAGTCAAGCACGGCCGGTGCTGCGGCCAGCACCTTGACTGCTTCGAGATCTGCTGGAATCGGGTGCGCAACGATCTCCCGGTAGAATTCATCGCTCAGAACAATCACGTTCTCGAATTGATCCGAAACCGGGTACTGCTCAGGATCGCGGCTGTAGCAGATCTGTGCTTCCCGAAAGAAGCTAAATCGCGAGCGTTGGACTACCTTTGCCGTTCCTCGGAGCGTGTCGGTTCCAAAGAAAATGGTGGCCCCGAAGATCCGTTCGAAGGCGGCGACCAATCGCCGGTACTCCTTACCGCCTTTGTGCATTCCGAACGTTTCTAGCGTCTCCGAGGCGGTGCGGAAGCGAATCGTTTGACTCTGTTGGCGCACTGCCAGTGTGGCCAAATGAATCGGCACAATCCGGTGCTGGCCGAACGGCAAACCGTAATTCGGATGCCCGGTGATCTGTAGCACGAAATCACCGTTCCCCCGCTCGTACAGCATCTCACCGGCAGACGGCTTGCGCACCGGCAGCCCACATGGAACAAATGGTCTCGAACTGAACCCCACGTTCTGTTTTCCTTCCTCCCGTTTTAAGCGCACCATACAACTGCCTTCGGCTTGCCGCAGTTTCTGTTTCGAAACCACCAACTCCGGCAGCATTCGTTTTAAGCTGGCGCCAGCGGACTCCATGCCGTCGTGGCGACCGGTGTTGTGCCCGAACACACGTCGGGCATTTTCGTTTTGCAACCCTCACCTCGCGTCAGCGCCAGGCTTCCTGGCGCAGTTGGGTGAGAGGCTCCGAAGTCGCTTTTGAGGATGAAGAAGAGGGCTTAGATCGCGCCGGTCCGGCTTACTGCGATTACTGCGTTAAGAGCCGACTGGCTGTAAGTTCTACGGTGAGGACAAGCCTTTCATTCTGGCGAGGGAAATCGGCGCGGTGAGCGCCTACGACGACCGTCCCCATTTCACCTTGCAAGCCCAGCGGCAGCCGGACGATCGAAATATCTCCAGTTCCCTTGGGGTTCGATATCGATGAATGCTGGTCAGCTGAGCCATCTCGCAACCATTGCTTCACTGACTCGCAGATCTCTTGTGGCGCCGGCGTCGACTTTCCCGATTCAACGATCCGGATCAACTCAAGCGGCACTTCGCCGACACCGTCGTTTAATTGCGCACAAATAAGATCCAAAGCGAAGCATACGTGCGAGTGTCTCTAGCAACATATGAACGATGTGGGACGGCTCGCGGCCACCCCACATCGCAGGGAGCGCGAGAAGACTGACCAAATCGTTGATACAGCGCTGAAGCCCTTTGACTTCCTCTGCCGAATCGTCGGGCTGCGCTTGCATACTATGAGGCGGCTGAAGCTGAGGCGCTACGCATCGCGCGCCGTTCGCGGAATTCACGCAAGAACTTCTCCGGCGGCACAAAGAACGGATTTTGCTGAAGAATGCCGCCGATGATAATCAGCGGATGCGTCCGCATGATGTCAGTGACTGCGTCTCCACCAAATTTCGAAAGATAATATGTGCAGATTAGAGCATCCTCGTGCCTGCGCCAGACGTCGTTTACGCGCGATTCGAACTCAATGACATCATCCACATACGATCTATCTTCGACAACCCAATCCATTCGGCATATGATCCGGCTGAGCGGGAAATCACCCTTGGCATTGCCGCTGGCCAACTGTTCAAACACTTGTAGCATCCGATCCTGATCGAAACGGCCCTCCCGAATATAAACGTCGCTATTGGTCCGAACCTCCAACGGCCCAGCTTTCTCAGCCGCCATCGGGTCAATTCCTACCGCGGTCAGACGTTGCAGATGATCCAGGCGTTGGTTTGCATTTATGACGTGAACCGCTTTGTCGCCGCATTTGGCCACTCATCTCCACAGATCATTTGAGTGAAACTCTGCAAGCCGGTCCCATCGCCCCCGCCAAGACGACTGCTCAGGAATGCTATTGATTCACAGACGAAAGCATAGGTACTTTGGCGGCTACGCCGTCACCAACGTTGCTTCAGATCCGTATTCCTGATCGGCTTCGTTGTTTTTGCCCAAGAGGCGAAGAGCGGCAGCCGCGACGTGATCCGCCGTGAAGCCCAGATGGTCAAGAACTTCCTGGCCAGGCGCGGACGCCCCAAAGCGCTCCAGACCAATGACCGCACCCTCGTCGCCCGCCCAGCGATGCCATCCTATCGGCGAGGCGGCCTCCACCGTGACGCGTTTCTTGACGCCTCGCGGAAGGACGCTTTCACGGTAAGAGTCTTCCTGGGCCTCGAACAGACTCCAACTCGGCATGCTGACTACGCGTGCCTTTACTCCGAAATTTTTCAACTTCTCCCGCGCCAGCACACAGAGACTAACTTCGGAGCCGGTGCCGATGAGGATCACATCCGGAGAACCGCCTTCAACATCCGCGAGCACATAGGCGCCGTGTGCGACGCCGGGATCTTTCGCCCCGCTGCGGTCAAGATGTGCTACGGTCTGCCGCGTCAGCACCAACAGCGTCGCACCGTTATGTTGGACTGCAAAAGCCCACGCCTCCACGGTTTCGTTCGGATCAGCGGGACGGATGACCGTAAGACCTGGAATTCCGCGCAACCCGGGGAGGTGCTCGATTGGCTGGTGAGTCGGGCCATCCTCACCGAGCCCGATGCTGTCGTGTGTAAAAACGTAGATCGCTTTGACTTTGCTTAAAGCTCCGAGCCGTATGGCAGGCTTCATGTAGTCGGAAAACATGAAAAATGTCGCACTGAACGGTAGCATGCCGCCATGTGCGGCCATTCCATTCACGGCCGCTCCCATGGCGTGCTCGCGAACACCGAAAGCGATGTTCCGCCCGGCATAGCTCCATTCGCCGCCGACCGCGCCCAACGTTCCGGGCCCTGACACTTCCGGCGATTGGAAATCTCCCAGGCCCTTGAGTGCCGTCCTGGTCGAAGGGTTCAGGTCCGCCGATCCGCCAACCAGGTTGGGAATGTGTTTGGCGATGGCATTAATGGCCTCAGCGCCTGCCGCGCGAGTTGCGATCGGTTTATCGGTCGGCTTCCATTTAGGGAGATCGATGTCCCAGTCTTGCGGGAGCTTGCCGCTCACGATGCTCTCGAACTCGGCGGCTTCCTTTGGAAAGGCTTGCTTGTATGCGTCGAGCTTCTTCCGCCACTCGTCCTCCACTTGCGCGCCATGAGGAACCGCCTGACGGAAATATTCCACCGAGTCTTGGGGCAGATAGAACTTCTCCATGCTTGGCCACCCCAAGGCTTTCTTGGAGGCTTGTAATTCCTCTTCTCCCAGCGGGTCCCCATGCGCGCTGAAGTTGTCTTGCTTGTGAGGGCTGCCATAGCCGATGTGGGTCCGCGCCAGGATCAGCGACGGTCTTTGATCTTCGGCCTGGGCTTCGCGAATCGCGGATGCGACGTCCTGAGTGTCATTGCCATCCGGAACCACGCGAGTATGCCAGCCAGACGCTTCAAAGCGTTTTGCCACGTCCTCGGTAAAATCGATTTCGGTAGCTCCAGCGAGGGAAATGTGGTTCTGGTCGTACAGATAAATCAGTTTCCCTAGATGCAGATGTCCGGCCAATGAGGCAGCTTCCTGACTGACGCCTTCCATCAAATCACCATCGCCGCAGATCGCGTATGTATAGTGATCCACGATCTTGTGTCCAGGCCGGTTATAACGCGCCGCGAGCCACCCCTCAGCAATCGCCATGCCTACGCCGTTGGCGAAACCCTGCCCAAGTGGTCCCGTGGTGACCTCGACGCCGGACGTTAGACCACGCTCAGGGTGACCCGGCGTTTTGCTTCCCCATTTTCTAAAATGTTTGATCTCCTCAAGGGTCAGGTCATAACCGGAAAGGTACAGCAGGCTGTACAACAGCATCGACCCATGTCCCCCGGACAATATGAAACGATCTCGGTCAAACCACTGCGGATTGCGAGGGTTGTGCTTGAGAAACCGCGTCCAAAGAGTGTAGGCCATAGCAGCAGCGCCCATCGGCATGCCGGGATGACCGGCGTTCGCGTGTTGGACCGCGTCAGCCGACAGTATTCGGATCGTGTTGATACATCGGTCTTCCAGCTCTCTATTCGGCTTCACATTCATATTTGCCTCCAATGACGGCGGTCACGCGCAAAGAATTGGCCGGCCGCGACTGGGCCGTTGGCGCCTGCTGCAAACTCTGAAGCAATCGCGGGACCATTTAGATCGAGCCGCCTTCGCAGGTTCTTGGGTGGTACAGTCCGTTGACGAGAGTCGATCCGCCGACACGGAAAGAAATGGCACGGTCAATGGAAGAACTATTTTGCGCAAGCCTCAAGTGCAGCTCTTGAACGGAAGTCGTCGTGCAATAACAAGATCAGCTCCTTCGGGGGCATATGTAGCCGGGAAGTCAAAATAGAAAGCCCGCTAAAAAATCCGATTGAGGAGGGCAGCATGGCGGTCATCTCGGAAATCGCGCCGAATATCTTTCGCATCTCGATCTTTGCTCAATTGGGCAATTTGCAGTTCAACCATTTTCTGGTGAAAGACGACGAGCCTTTGCTTTTCCACACGGGACTGCGCGGAATGCACGCAGAAATTCGCGAAGCCGTCTCAAAGGTCATCAACGTTTCCGAGTTGCGCCACATCGGCTTCAGCCATTTCGAGTCAGACGAGTGCGGCTCGCTCAATGAGTGGCTGGCTGCTGCGCCCAATGCCGATGTGATCTGCAGCCAGGTTGGCGCCCGCGTGAACGTGAACGACTTCATCGGCCGAGAGTCACGCGCCCTCACTGATGGCGGGATCTTTGCGACCGGGAATTACCGTTTTCGCTATTGCCAGACTCCCCATCTGCCCCACGGCTGGGACGCTGGCGTGCTCTTCGAAGAAACGCAGAAAACGCTGTTCTGTTCGGACCTGTTCCATCAGGCCGCGACGTCGAAGCGCTCACTTCTGCCGATGTCGTTGGCGCTCGCATCAGGCGTTGAAGGAATATCAGGCGGGCATTCTCGCGGCGTATGTGCCCTACACACCGCTCACCGCGCAGAACTTGAAAAAGCTCGCCGACCTAAAGCCCAAAACGCTCGCGATCATGCATGGCTCTAGCTTCACGGGTGACTGCGCCCGGGCACTTGATGACCTCGATGTGATGTTACGCGAGCTCTTCGGCCCGCAGAAGTAGAGGCGGAACCTCCGATCACAGTTTCATTTTTGGCAGGGTCAATGGAAGAACTATTTTGCTGCAAGCCTTCAGTACAGCTCTTGAACGGAATTCGTCGTGCAAGCAAAATATCCGAGGAGGGCAAATGAAGCCGTTACAGCAGATTCTGGCCGAAGCTGATCAGCAGAAGGTGGCGGTAGGGCATTTCAATATTTCTGATTTGGTGGCGCTGAAGGCAGTGTACTTAGCAGCCCGCGAAGTCAATGTGCCAGTTCTAGTCGGTGTCTCTGAGGGCGAGCGCGACTTCATCGGCGTCCACGAAATCGCTGCGTTGGTTCGCAGCATTCGGGAACAGAACGGCTTTCCCATGTACCTTAATGCCGACCACACTCATTCGATCGAGAAGGCTCGCGAGGCTGCCCAAGCCGGTTTTGACTTAGTGGTGTTCGATGGCTCCGCGTTGCCGTTCGAAGAGAATGTGACTAAGACGAAGCAAGCGGTGACCGAGATGAAAGCGATCCACCCCTCCATTGTGGTCGAGGGCGAACTTGGTTTCATCGGCAGTTCTTCTTCAATTCACGACAAGATCCCCGAAGGCATGAGCCCGATGACCACGCCTGAACAATCGAGCGAGTTCGTCGGGCGTACCGGCGTGGATGTGCTCGCGCCGGCGGTGGGTACCATGCACGGGTTGCTAAAGAGCATGGTGGAGGGCGAAACCAAGAAGCACGTGGATCCGGCGCGGATCGTTGCGATCAAGCGCGCAACGGGAAAACCTCTCACTCTGCATGGAGGCTCTGGTACGGACGACCAAGGGTTTCTGGACGCGATTGAAGCTGGAATCACGATCGTCCACATAAATACGGAATTGCGGGTTGCGTGGCGCCGCGGATTGGAGTCCGCGCTGGCGAAGAAGCCGGACGAAGTGGTCCCCTACAAGCTGCTGCCGGACGTGGTCGAGTCCGTCAAACAGGTCGTGTATTCGCGCCTCTGCCTCTTTAACACGTCCCTCAAGGGTGCTCCAGCGCACTAATCGTCATGGCCGAAGGCGGCAGCCTCGCGTATTTTCTATCCCGAGCATCGCGGCATGACGACGACATCTATGTCATGATTAACTCCAATTAGCAGAGGCTTACGTTCAAGATTCAAGAAGGGACGCCCCGAGAGTCAAGGTTGTAGGAGCAAGACGCGAGTTTGAGAGATCGCGGTTAACGTGCGATTGCACCCAAAAAGAGGGCGGCTGTAAGAAGTGTGCAGCCTCTACCGAAATTGCTTTGTCGTTTCATTTGCATGGCTTTATTTCGCGCTGCGCACCACCCCGTGCAGAGGACTTGTACCGAAATGGCCGCTGGCCGGGCTTCCGAACTGTACAGAGATGTTCGAGAAAGCGACGCTATTTTCTCCCGTGCCCCCGAC
>JBAUZG010000024.1:0-66677 GCA_049585195.1 Bryobacteraceae bacterium
CTAGTCGCCTGTGTTCTAGGCCCGCTGCCAATGATGTTTGGCAGCGAGGTTACGTTCAATCGCGATGTCGCTCCGATTTTGTATGCGCATTGCGTTTCATGCCATCACCCGAACGACATTGCGCCGATGTCGCTGCTGACCTATAAGGAGGCTCGACCTTGGGCCGCGGCAATCAAAGAGGCGGTAGTGACAAGAAAGATGCCACCTTGGAAAGCGGATCCTCATTATGGCAAATGGTCGAACGATGCCCGCCTGTCGCAAGTGGAAATCGACACGCTGGTGAGCTGGGCAAACGGTGCCAAGATAGAGGGCGATCCCAAGGATCTTCCGCCACAGCCAACATTCACAAGCGGGTGGAAGGCTGGCCAGCCGGATGCGGTGATAGCAATCCCGGAATTCCACCTGGACAAAAGTGGTCCAGACGAGTACTCGTACATTACAGTACCAACTGGGTTCACAGAAGATAAGTGGGTGGTGTCCGCTGAGCTGCGGCCTGGGAATCGCCGGATAGTGCATCACGCGCATGTATTCGTAGTGGATCCCGAAGACTCGCAAACCAAAGCCAAGGCGGACGACGATCCCGCCAGCGCCTATAGCAAGTGGCTGCAGATCCACGAAGGCACATTGTCCTTCATCCGGCCCGATGCGCCGGTCATTGATGACGGCTGTCTAAAGGAAGATAACGGAACATTTCCCGGGCGTCACGTAACTGACCTCGGGACCCTAGTCGCGTCGTACCTGCCCGGGCGCGAGCCCGATGTCTATCCGGAAGGCACGGCTCGACTGATCAAAGCAGGCTCCAAGCTGAATTTCCAAATCCACTACTCCCGCGCGACTGGCAAGCCGGAGACGGACATTACCAGCGTGGGGCTTATTTTCGCGAAGACGCCGCCGAAGCAGATTGCGCGCCGAATCGATCTTTCAAACCACATGTTCCTGATACCCGCCGGAGATCCGAATCATGAGGTCACCGAGTGCCACGTATTTCAAAAGGATATGTACATTACGAGCTTGACGCCGCACATGCACTTAAGGGGCAAGTCGATGAAGATGGAAGTGACATATCCCGATGGAAAGCGCGAGACGTTACTCGATGTCCCGGCATATGACTTCAACTGGCAGATCACCTATCGGGCAGCCAAGCCGATCTTCATACCGAAGGGCACGCAATTAAAGATTGACGCGCACTTTGACAACTCGCCAAATAACCCTGTGAATCCTGATCCGACCAAGACAATTCGTTGGGGCGCCGCGAGTGAAGTGGAGATGATGGACGGCTGGGTGGAATATGTGGACGCCACGCCGGACAATGTCAGTCAGCAGTTAACGTCGGCATCTGCTCGCAAGAGTCAGTAAACGATGATTCGAACAGCTCTCTTGCGTTCTTCTTTCGATCGCAGTCCGAACACAACGTAAATCTCGCCCGCCTTAATTGGAGGCTTCTACTCTGGCTCCGCGGATCCATTGAAGAATGGTTTTGTACTGCCAGCTTGACTCATTACCAGGCCAACGCTGGCCGCCATTATGCGTAGCCAAATAATTCGATACGTCTCCTGCAGAGTCCGTGGGCCGCGTTGGCTTGATCACGATCAGGCTATGGGCTGGGTCATTGATGTCGACCACGCGCATCGCATACTTGTAGTTTTCCTCACTATCCTGCGGCGAGAATTGCCCCTCTGCGTTGGGGGGCTGGAGCCGGAAAATGACATGCGAGGCATGACACATGACGCAGGCCTTTCCGTCGGCTCCGGTGGTGGCGAGAATAGGCTCGACCTTTTCGACGAAGTAGTTGAAGTCAAGTACTGAGCCAGGCTTTACATCGGCCAGCGCCTCGCTGAGCTTCTTGCCAGCGAGGACATTTTTGGCGATGATCTTGAGCCGCGGATTGGGATCGTTCTGCATTCGTTCGAGCTCGGACCGGAAGTCAGATAACTGCTCGATGCCCTTCGACTTTCGCAGCAGGTCAAGGGCTGCCGCGCGGACATTGGCGTCCGGATCTTCCAGGCTAGCCAGCACGGCCTTGAACACAACCGGCTCATTCAAAAGATCGGGAGGACTGTTCGTCGCCTTTTTCCCGAGAAAATATCGCTGATCCTGTGACAGAGCCCCGCCCGAGACGCCAAGCCGAGCGATGAGAAACTTTGGGTCGCTTACCTCTTCGATCAGGATGCTGCGCTGCGAGCTAGTGAGCCTACCAAACACCTGCCCGGTGATAACCGATTCATGCGGGTCATTCAAGCGCTGGAGGGCGATTTGGATGGCTGCGCGCTGGATGTCGCGGTCTGAATCGTTAAATGCCGCAAGCACTTGGTTGCGAAGCTTTGCCTCGTTCATAAGGTCCGGGAAAGCGGCGGCGGCAGTAAGAACGTGGGCATAATTCTTGACGCGAGGCTCGCGTTCAAGCAAAGAGCGAAGCGATGAGATCAACTCGGGTTGGCTCGTCAAAGGCGAGTCGGAGGGAAGTGCTGCAAGGAGCGGAAGAACGGTGTTTTGGGCCGTTTCGTCTCCGGTCTCAAGAATCGTTGTAATCGTGCGGACCAATCCAGGATCGGGCCGTCCAGGAGTATTGATATTGAGGACGCCCCGCTGCCCATTCTCGTAAACGTACCCGACTGTTTCGCGAACGTCTTTATCGGGATCGAGCGCCAGAGTGAGGGCAGCTTTCGCAAATTGCGCGTCTCCTGCTCCGCTTAGAGTGCTTCCAGCTTTCAGAACTTCGATCTTCATTCTGCTATCTGCACCCTTTAAGCAATCGACCAAAGCTTCTTCCAATTCAGGGCCGGAGCTTGTAAAAAAATGAATAAGATCGCTGTCGTTGCCGATTCTCGTTTGATAAAAGCCGTTATGCGCATCGTATTGAAAGTCGACGGTGTCGCGATAGGGCGGGTAAATATAGCCGGGCAGATGAAGATCGGGGACACCGGTTACGTATTTCGTGAACACCGCGGGCAGAGAAATGGCAACCTGGTTCTTTTTCAACTGCGGTAGCGAGTAGTGGCGAATGTGGAAATCCCACAAGGATTCGAGGATGTCTTGGCGTCCGGCCGAGGTAGCAGAGCGAAGCACTTTGGCCAGCACGTGCGCCTGGTCGCGAACTACGGCTTCATAGCCCTCGTGAATGCGGTCTTGATCTTGATCTGTGGCAGCGGTGCGTACCCATGCCTCTAGATATCCTGTGTTTTCATCCAGCACGTCATAGATGCTTTCATGAATGGCTCGCCGGAGTTCTGGATCCGCTTCCGTGTTCAAGCGCGTTGCGAGCGCTTCGAGAATGCTGTTGCGGGCCTCACGATTGTCCGTGTTCCAGTAGTAGCACTGCCAAAGGCCCCGCGCTGCGTTGAGACGTACTGAGGGCACAACGTCATTAAGGTCCTTGATCAATAAGGCGCGGAGCCGTGCGTCGCCCGCAATGTACTTAAAGTGCTGGTTGAATAGCTGTGTGGCGCCCCAACGCGTGCGCGCGTCAGGGGACTGGAGCGCCGCGGACAACTTCGCCCGTCCTTCGGCGGCAATCTGGGGACGGCGTTCCAAAATCATCCGCAGCGCCCAAGCACTGGTCCTTTGAACCATCTTGCTCGAGTCTCCTAGGGCCGTGATTAGAACATCGACCGACGCTGGATCGGCCATATGACCGAGCGCTCGCGCCGCTGCTTCTCGTGCCAGCGGCTGATCGCTCGTCGAAAGAATATGGCGAATTTGTTCGAGAGTGGAGACGGGCGCAGGATCCCAGAACTGATCTAACTCGCTGAGCAGAAACGGGAGGTCCTTCGTAGCGAGATCTTTCGGAGGCGGCGGGAAAGCGTCGTTCCAGCCCTTTTGCTGGGCGGGTTTCTGATCCGGCCCAGGATACAGAGTAGAAAGAGCCATCACCGCAAATTGAGTCGCACGGAAGGGTGTGTTGAAGCCCTGATAGACCGGATCGCCTTCCCAACTTCCTTCCGGACGTTGCGCCTTCAGCATGGCGTTAACGGCAAGAGCCATATTCGGATCCGTTTCAGGCCGCCGTCCCGCCAGCGCTAAAGCAAGAATCGCGTGGTATGAAATGAAATCCGCCGGCTTGGCGTTCTTATCGAACGGATAAGGCCACATTCCATTAGGCTGTTCATAGCTGTAGAGCTCGTGAATTAGTTCGTCGATCTCGGATGCGTATTTCTGCCTGTCGATGGTAGCGAACATGTGGATCTTCCAGTTCAGGTCGATGATGTTCTGCGGCTTGTAGGGAAGAGCGAGCCTCTCCACCATATCCCGTTGCTCGAGCCATTGGCGATTGTGGGTCTCTTGGTACAGATTGTTGAACGTGTCCCAGCTCTGCGACGCAATTTCGAATGGGCTTACATCGGGTTCGCAGCCGTCGGTCTCATCGCCCGGCATTGTCGTGCGGTCCTTATAGTGAATCTTGAGGAAATTCGCATATGGTATTTCGAAACTGGAAACACGAGGAGTGTCGTGGGTGACGTTTCTCTCGTACATATGCTCGATTAAAGGCAGGCGGCTAGCCACAGTTCGGGCGGAATAAATGACCCTCACCCAATCGGCTCCCGGTTCCCCGTAGAGAGGTCTTTGGTTGTTGTAGATGCGATCGGTCAGAAACTCGAGGGCTGGCCTTTGTGTGGATGCATAGCCATGCGAGATGGCGGTGAGATAGCCGCGCGTCGTAAATTGAGTCGGATGGCAGGCGATGCATTGCTTCGTGTCGCCGTGGTTCATTGTGTTTCGCAAGGCAATGGCGCCCCGGCGGGGAGTATTCGAAAGCCAGGTGTCACCCATGTTGATCAGAAAATCCATGCCCGTGCGAACGGCTTGATGAGGATCGCTATACGGCGGCACGGGATAGGCAAAGGTGCGTAACTGATAAGAAGGGTGATCGGCGGCGACCCGAACGTAGTACGTCTGTCCAGGCTGCAGGATGCGAGTCCTGAATTTGTAAAGGCCCGGATAGTTTTGAGTCGCTTCAATTTGATAGATGAAAGCGCCGTTTGTGTATGGCTTTACGTCCGAGTGCCCCGCTGAGTCCTGCTTGAGGGTGAAGATATCCACATCCAGAGGAACTTCGCGATCAGTGATATCCAGGACGAAATAAGCCAGTTTGGGTTCATTGCTGTGAAAGGTGAAGCGGAACCACTGGAACCCTTTCAAGAGGGCAGCGTAGCGGTCTTCATCTGCCGCTGGTACATAGGGCCGTTCGTCGGAAGCGCCGTAGATGGTTTGTCCGAACTCGAATGGTTGAGCGGCTTGCCAAGTGTCATTGGGCATAGCCGCAATCACGCCCGTAACATCCTTCCCCACAGGAATGCGATGGAATGCTACCGTCATCTCCGGCAACGTTTCGCCCGAAGCCGCTTGTAGCAACGCTGTGATGGCCCCGCGAACCCTCGGACGAACGGTTGCGTAAAAGTCGAGGTCCTGGCTATGCAACGGCTTCTTGGCCACAAGTCCATTCGCGTCAGAAATCGAAACTTCAACCGATTTCTTGTTCTGAAAGCGGGCCGGATTTTTGATAGCGATCGTGATGGCATAGAGCCGACCAGCGCTTGCATTCCCCAGTGTGATGCGCCGCTCAGGAGCTTGCCAATGAGCTGGCGACCTCGCTCCTGAGAACACGGCAAGGCCGAAGGCAAAAGACAATACGACGACAACCTTAAAGAGTTGCAGAGAAGCTTTACGGAGTGAATGTTGCATCATCACCTCCCAATTTCGATCGACTTGCGGTCGATCAGAGTCTGGCAGGGCCGTAAGTGAACTTATGGAAACATCTTATCCCACGGCCATCAACTCCGGCCCGCAGCTTGTCGCCGCAAAATGATAAGAACATGCCGAAAACGCCAACGATGACAGCGCCGCCAGTCGAGACGATTGTGGTGGCGAGCGCCGAGTCCATCGCCCCTACATTGTATCGTCCGGCTGGAGGGTGCCGGGTTGTTCGGGTTGGACCGGGCTAGTAAGAGACCGGGTCGCTGGCCGGAAATGTCTCGGCGAGCGACGAATCGAGTTTTTCCTCATGCTTCCGCTGGTTAGCGCGCTTGCGGTTCCAATAAGCAAGGTAGGCCACGCAGCCGGCGGCGATCACCAGCTCAACGAAAACAGACCAATCGGTTGATTTCTTCATGTCTGGTGAGACTACCTGAGGTATGTAATCGTTGCGGCTTAAGAGAGATCTCTACTGGGGACAGGCGAAAGGGCCTGTCCCACTTGGCTGCTGGACGCTTTTGTCAGGCTTTGGCGGCTGCTTTCGCGGAATTTTGGAGGGCTGCCCAGTCTTTTTCGTCGAGCTTCAGGGCTGCGGCACGAACGTTTTCTTCGAGGTGCGCAACCGAAGAAGTGCCGGGAATGGGCAGCATAACGGTTGACCGGTGCAGGAGCCATGCCAAAGCTAGTTGCGAAACACTTACTTTGTGGCGCTTGGCGGCTTCGTCGAGCGGGCCTCCGGCTTTGGCCAGCTTGCCGGCGGACATCGGAAACCATGGAATGAAGCCAAGCTGGTTTTTTTCGCAATAGGCGACTACGTCCTCGTGCTGGCGGTCGGTCAGATTGTATTGGTTTTGCACACTGACGATCGGGGCGGTTTTCTTTGCTCGCTCAATCTCGGCTACCGACACTTCCGACAATCCGATGTGGCGAATTTTGCCGGCGCTTTGCAGGTCTTTCAAAATGCCGAGGGATTCTTCGACGGGAACTTTCGGGTCGATGCGGTGGAGCTGGTATAGGTCGATGCGTTCGACGCGCAGCCGGCGCAGACTCATTTCGACACACTGGTGCAAATATTCGGGTCTGCCGACCGGAGCCCATTTTCCAGGGCCCTGGCGAGTGAGGCCACCTTTCGTGGCGATTACCAGATGTTTGGGGTAGGGGTGAAGTGCTTCCGCGATAATACGCTCGCTGACGTCGGGGCCATACGCATCGGCCGTGTCGATGAAATTGATGCCAAGCTCGAGCGCCCTGCGCAGAACTCGCTTAGCTTCTTCCGGGTTTTTGGGTTCGCCCCAAATTCCTTCGCCGGTGATGCGCATCGCGCCAAAACCAAGGCGATTCACTTTAAGGTCGCCGCCGATCGGGAACGTGCCGCTAGCGGAGGCGTTTACTGTTTCCATATCCCAAGTGATTCATACCTGATGGATTGAGTTTCGCGCAAACGAGGCTAGCGGCAGATATCGCCTGTTCTTCGCGGCAAAGGCGAGAGTAGCTGCAAAGGCGAAAATGGTCAGAACCGCTCCGAGCCAAACGGAGGCAGGCGAATAGTACATTTCAACCTTCCAATTTCCGGCGGGCACGACGATGCCTCGCAGCGCGCCATCTACCTGATAGATAGTTGCGGCCACACCGTTTACGCGAGCATGCCAGCCGGGATAGAAGTTTTCGCTGAGAACGAGCATGGCTTTGCCGGCGGCTCGGCCCTCGAGCTGAATGCTGTTGTTGCGATAGGTTGTCACGGAGACAGATTCGTCGGCCGCGGGCGGGAGCGCGTCGAGGCGTTGAGGAAATCCGCCAGTGACGATCGCGCCCGCGCGCATATCAACGGCTCCTCCGGCCGCCTCGCTGAGAGCGTCGGTGTGCGTAGGGCGTTCCCAGATCTGATGGACGAGCCATGCTTTCGGAAATGCCGACGGATTTGCGTATACCTTCCATAATGCATCCTGATAGACGGGATTGGGATCGGTGACGGAGGCGGGCTGAAGAATGTATTTCTCGTTCAGAAGATTGAATTGCGGAAGGATTTTGAAGTAGTCGTAAATGAACGTTACTCCAGCTCCTTTGTTTTCGTGGACTCCATAGGCATCGCCAAAGTTTGGCGTCGAATCGGAGCGGGCGTCGACCCGGAAGACGCCGGGGAGAGACTTTAGAAACCGCCAGACTGGCGCTCCATTGCGCAGCGTTTCGAGATAGTCGGCGCCGTTTGCTTTAACGGCGGCAAGAGCGGCGGGCTGAGGAGCGAACGCAGCCAGATCAAACATAACGAGGCAGACGATGAGAAACTGCGCGGCTCTGCTCTGGCTACCGCGGCGAATTGCTTCGATAAGCAGGAAGGTGAGGCAAATCAGGAGAACGGAAACTCCCGTCATTCTTTCTAGTCCTGTGGGCGTCCATAAGGCTGCTGCCAAAGCGCCTACAAGAGATGCGGCGACAATCCACCGGCCGATTTTGGAAAGAGCTTCTAACGCCGCATGGTTATTGTTCGAGAACAGCAGTGCGTCGCAGCCGAATGCGGCGATGCCGCATAAGCCGAAGTGAACGAGATACAGGAACCTGGTGGATTCGCGCGCCATCCACAGCTTGGGTATCAGCGTGTAAGCGAGGCCATTGAGAAGCGAGACTGAGCCCAGGGCATAAAGGAACGCTGCAAGCGCTAACCACGCGAAATAGCGCACCCAAAGATTCGACCGGTTTTTCCAAATGCCGATAACAATCAGAACCAGGCCGAAGACACTGATGTACGGGCTCCAGATTTCGCCGGCCTGCGATGCACCTGCGGCGGCGCGCGGGAACAGCAGGTTGAGAAACGCGAGCGGCGAGATGCGATTGTCGTCGGTGAACAGGTAAGGGATGCGTTCGTTCGACATCGACGAGAGCGGTCCGAACCAACGGAGAGCCCGGGCCCCATATTCGGCGCTGGGAAGAAGCTGGACGGCACCGGCAGCGAAACCCATGAGTAGGGCCAGCATGGTAACGGCGGCGATGCGAGACGGAGAATGCGGCGAGCCGGTATGCTCGTCCCGGGCGCCTGCGCAGAGGTAGTAAATTCCGATGGAAACGATGGCCAGAGCTTGCATGAGCACCAGGTGGAATCCGCCGGCGAGCGTCGAAAGGCCTAGTATCAGGCCGGCTAGCGAGCCATAAGTTACGGCGGCTTGCCAATAACTTGAGCGGAATCCGCGGACAAGAAACAAGAACAGAAGAGGGAGCCAGATCGCGCTTTCGAGCATATGCGGCCACGGCAGCTCGCCGACCATTCCGCCGAGGCCAAAACAAAGGCCTGCGATCAGGGAGCCGAATGCGCTGCGCCCCAGTTCGCGCGCCATCAGGTAGAAGAAGTAGCACGCGAGGAAGTGAATAGCGGCAATGAAGATGTGGTATTCGCGCAAGGGCAGAAGGCCGTTCGAATCCAAGCGCGCCAGAAGAAAAGGGAGATGGAGCGGATCGAACGCAGCGGTCTGCATTTCGCCCAGGAAACTGCGTCCGGAATAGACGAAACTATCCCACAGCGGGATTTCGCCGCTGCGAATGGTTCGGATCCAAAAAAGCAGCCAGGAATAGGCCTGATTGACGCCTTCGGCTCCCGTGAGCCAGGAAAACTGGGCGGTCAGCAAAGTCTTCCAATAGAAAAGCGCGGTGATTACGAGCAGGTAAAGGAATGGTTTCGCGTTCGACTTGGCCATTCGAAGCCACGACCCAGAATAGCGGATGGGAGATTGTTGAACTTCCTGCGGTAGCGATACAAAAATCCGTTTCCTCCAGGGACCCGATCCGCATAGAGTGTAAGGCATGTCCATTGATGCCCTAGTTCTCCGCCGGTCGATGTCCGGCCTGATCCTTACGCTCCTATTTCTGGCTGTCCGGCTCGACGCTCGAAGCGGGGCAGACCAACAAGACCCCGAGTCGGAGAAAATTCATCAGCTCGAGGGCCGCGTAGCGCAGCTCGAGCAGACAGTTGCGGAGTTAAAGGCGATAGTTGAGGCGGAGAATCGCGGTCAAGCCAGCGCGCCTGCTGGGACGAATGCGGCCGCGCAACAGCAGCAGGCCCCTCAGCCGGTAGCGCAGACTTCTGGTACGCCGGTTGCGGCGCAGAAGTCTCACTTCGAGATGCCGCCGGAGCTGGTGCCCGAGATTGGAAAGATTGGCGCCGAAGTGGGTGTGTTTTTGTCCGGGTCCTCGAGCCCATATAAACTGAATGGCGGCAATTTCACTGGGGGTTATATTGACCTGCCTTTATTTGATAGGCCGAGCTGGCTGCACGGAAAAATCTCGTACGAGATTGTGGTCGGCATGACTCAATCGAAGACTACGTTTAATACGACGTCAAACGTGGCGCAGGTGGCGAATCTGACGGTGTTGAACACGGTATATCCGACGGGCGGACTCAATAACCTGCAGGCAGCGGTGACAGGCACCGGGCCGGCGCCGTTTCCGGTGACCACTTCGACACAAACCAAGCTCAGCCTTTTGCAGGTGATTCCGTTCGCGCTGAAGTATACGCCGAGCTTTCTCGAGCGCTACCGCCTGCGTCCGTATGCAGTGGCGGGTTTTGGGCCTTATGTCACGATTCATGTGCAGAACCCAGCTGGCGGAAATCCGGCGAGCTATGGAGTGCGCCAGGACTCGACGCTTCCGCCGGCCATTCTTGCTGCAGTGAACGCGCTGTATGGGGGGCAGGCTCCGTTTGGCGGGCCTCTGGTTGCGGGGCAGATTTCGCAGTCGCCTGAACTCGAGGCACGTGGGCTGCCGGGCGGACACGGCAACATTGTGCTGGGCTACCAGGCGGGCGGAGGGTTATCGTTCCGGCTGACGCGCAGTTTATCGCTTGGGTTCGACGCACGGTACAACCGGATGTCGGGCACGTACGGCAGTTTTGTGACGTTTGGGAGCCGCATCGGATTTCATTTTTAAAGATGCGGTGGCACCCCTTGACGCATTAGGGGAAAGCGGCTTATGATTCCCCTAGATGCAAAGAGGAAGAAAATAGGGCATGCGCAGGTTCATTCTCAAGCTGAGGAGGCGCGGCCGCCTCGAACGCGATCTCGACGAGGAGCTCCGATTTCATCGCGAAATGAGCAGCGGGCAGTTTGGGAACGCGACGCGCATTCGGGAAGAAGCCTGGGAACTTTGGACGTTTTCGTTTTTGGAAAACCTGATACGCGACTCACGTTATGCATGCCGGGCGCTCAAGAAGAGCCTGAGCTTCAGCGTGGCTGCTGTATTGACGCTGGGCCTGGGAATTGGACTCAATACGGCGGTTTTTACGCTGTACGACTCGATGGCTTATAGATTGTTGCCGGTTCGCGCTCCAGGTGAAATTGTCCGCGTGATACAGCAGTCGGGAAATGTTCTTAACGCCGCGAATCTGTCGTATGCGGAGTTCGAGAATCTGAGCGGGAACGCGCGGTCGTTCTCGGGAGTAATTGCAACATCGCCGGCGCGGACGGTTTTGGGCACCGTTGGGACGGCCGAGACGGAGGGGAAAACCCACGTTCGCTTTGTGGCTGGCGATTATTTCGGCACGTTAGGCGTTCCATGCAATCCGGGCCGCGCGTTCCAAGCCGACGAGCCGGGCGTAGTTGTTGTGAGTCATGCGTTCTGGAAGCGGCACCTGAACGCAGACCCGTCGATCGCCGGCAAGGTCATCGTGCTTCATGGAGTGCAATTGACGATCGTGGGGGTTGCGCCGGAAACGTTCTATGGCACAGATGTGCCGCCTCGGATACCGGATATGTGGATGCCTCTTTCGATGCAATCGCAGGTGCTACCCGGCGCCGATTGGATGCATGACAAGCAAGCGCGTCCGCTGCATGTACTCGGGCGCTTACGGCCGGGTATTGGCATCGAACAGGCTTCGGCGGAACTGCAACAAATCGCTGGCCGCTTAACACCACACGTAACGCCTAGAGATGGTCAGAAAAGCTGGCTTGCGGCCACAAGGGCGACTGTGTTTCAGACAAACATGGGCGAGTTCCGCGACGCCCGTGTCATTAGTTTCATTCTCATGGGGGCGGTTGCCGTTGTGCTGTTGATCGGTTGCGTGAATCTGGTGAATTTAATGTTGTCGCGAAATGCGGCACGTGAGAAAGAGATTGCCGTTCGCCTGGCGATTGGCGCGAGCCGCGGCCAAATTGTTAGGCAGCTTTGCACGGAAAGTGTTGTTCTGGGTCTGGCAGGAGGCGCGATCGGTTTAGTGCTGTCGGTTTTGCTGTGCGATTGGGCGCGGATCGGCGTCTTCGCTATGTTCGAGCGGCTCTCGAGCGATTTGTTGGGAGGCATGCAATTGAACGTCGCGTCAGACTGGCGCGTCTTTGCGTACACGTTTGGGCTCTCTATCCTGACCGGAGCGTTAGTGGGGATTTGGCCAGCCGTATATTCGACGAAAGCGGAGCTTGGTTCTTCGCTGAAAGCAGCGGGAGTAGAAGGCACGCGCCACAACTTCCTGCTTACAGCACAAATTGCCGCGTGTCTTATTCTTCTTGCCGGTTCGGGGCTGCTGTTTCGAGGGGCTTGGCAAGCTCGGTCTGCGAATCCAGGGTTCTCGGTCGATCATGTCCTCATGATGAGCGTGGATGCAAAGACCATGGGCGACGTGTCGGGTGGCGGAGCAGCTGTTCGCCGAGTGCTGGAGCGTGTGCGATCGATTCCGCAAGTTGCGTCAACGGCCTTTGTCGACCGCGCCCCCTTTCTGGGAACTGGATCGGACCGATTCACAAGCGACGGGAACAAAGAAATGACCTGTCTATTTAACAGGGTCTCGGGCGGATACTTTGACACGCTGAAGATACCAATTTTGGCGGGACGGAGCTTTTCCCAAGCGGAGAGCGAACGAGGAGACGCGGAGGTGGTGGTGAGCGAGTCTGCGGCGCAATTCTACTGGCCAGGCGAGAGCCCGCTAGGTCACCGTATTTCGATCGCGCCCAGGCTGAAGAATGATCTGCCTCGTTCTTTCTACACCGTGATCGGCGTTGCGAAGGATGTTCGCAATACATTTCTATCAAAGATAGACCGCTATTACCTCTATTTCCCCAAGCCTTTTCCGGACGCGTTCGGATTAGTGCTTGTACGAACGCGCAACCGCCCGGAACTGTCTTTTGCGGCTCTTCGCAATGCGCTATCGACGGGGAGTCCGGCGCTCGCGCAGCAGTCGTACTTGATTACTCTCGAAAGCGGCCCTGTCCAAGTGCAAAAGCTCATGGTCGAGGCGCCTGCGACGATTGCGATGTCGCTCGGTCTGTTAGCGCTGCTTTTGGCATCGGTGGGAGTGTATGGCGTAGTGTCGTATTTGGTTGCCCAAAAGACACGAACAATTGGGATTTGCATGGCAATTGGCGCGCAAAAGAAAGACGTGATCTGGATGGTATTACGCGAGAGTCTGAGATCGGTTGCGCTCGGCGCCGGGATTGGATTGCTCGGCGCGCTTTGCATTTCGGGCATGCTCAAGGCGGTCATGGAGATGCCGGACCTGCCTGATCTGACGTATCAGGCAGGCGTGTTCAATCCGGCAATATTCCTGATTGTTGTTGCCATGCTCGGCGCGGCCGTGGGATTGGCCAGTTTTGCACCGGTGCGGCGGGCGATTCGGGTGGACCCAGCGGCCGCACTGCGCAACGAGTGAATTGCGGGGCGGGACTGGCAGCTTCGACGAATCAGTAGTGCGCCGCTGCGGCGGCGTTCGCTAGAAGATCGGTACGCAGAGCCTGGAGGGCGGCTTGGACCTGAGGGTCGCGGCGCATTTCCAGTTCGTCGCCGGCCGCGACGCCGCGAGCTTGTGTCACGATTTCCTGTTTCAGGCGGCTGGTGATCCAGGGCCGGTCGCGCGACCAATCCGCCGCGCTTGGCTCTATGTTGCGCTCGGCGAGAAAGACTTTGAAGTCATCCAGCAGATCGGGAGTGACGTCGAAGGATTGCGGAAGTGGAGAATGTGTCGACATGTACTGGGTGGCAAAATTGGTGACAACTCCACTCGCGTCCAGTACCGCTTCGAGTCGGGTCATTTGCGGGGGTCTGACGGTGACATCGGGCTCGATGCCGCCGCCGCCTTCTACAACGCGCCCGGCGTCGGTTTTAAACTTTGGGCGGGGAGTGGTGGCATCGTCGGAAAAAGTTTGAGAGAGCAGTGAGTTTCGCAAGGGACGCTGAATGGACCGTCCGCTGGGGGTGTAGTAAAACGCCGTGGTGAGAGCGAGGCCGGCATTGTTTGAGAGAGGCATGACGCTTTGCACAAGGCCCTTGCCATAACTTTTTTCGCCGACGATCGTCGCGCGGTCGTGATCTTGCAAAGCGCCGGTCAAAATCTCGGAGGCACTGGCGGTCTTTGCGTTGATGATGACTGAAAGTCGAAAATGATAAGGACGCGAACCTGCGGGAACGTCAGCAATTTCGGGGTTTCCGAAGCGGCCCTTCGCGGTCAAGATGCGTTGGCCGCGATTGAGGAACATGGAGGCCGCATCAAGAGCGCTTTTCACGATTCCGCCGGGGTTGTTGCGCAAATCGAGCACAAGGCCTTGAAGGCGGTTGCCACCCAGCTTTTCAATGGCGTCGCGAAGCTGTGTGGAAGTTTGGGCGTCCCAGCTTGTTACGCGGATATAGGCGTAATTGGGTTCGAGCAAGAAAGCGCGATCGACTGTAGGCGACTCCATTAGTGCGGGTGTTAGCGAGAAGGTCAGGAGCCGGGCGTTTCCCTGCCTTCGAACCAGGATTTGCACCTTCTGCTGGCGCGCTTGGGTGAGCAGACCGACGATTTGATCGGGTTCGAGGTTGGCGATGGCAATGTTGCCGACGGCTACTAACTCGTCGCCGGGCATGATGCCGGCTTTGTTCGAAGGCGTACCGGGAAATGTCTGCAAAAAAAGGACGCGGCCGGGAAGAACGCTAACGATGCTGCCGAATCCCTTTTGCTCGGAATTCTCCATTTGCTTCAATTGGGCGAACTGGTCGGGATCGAAGAACTGAGTGTGTGGATCGAGCGGGCGAAGCATTGAGGGGATAGCGCCCTCGTAAATGGTCTTATCGAGCGGGACCGGGCCTGCTGCATTCGATTCGACGACTCGGAGAACACCTACGAACTGCTTCAACAGAGGATCGAGCGTGGATGCCGATGCGTCTGCCTGGCGGAGGGCCTGGGCTTGGGCGGGATCGGATGGGGATGGGGTCTGCGAGACGAGAGTTATTGGAATGAGAAAGAAGATAGCGGGCAGGAGGCGGAAAAGGCGGGGAAAAATTGCAAGACCACTCCCTTGCGGTAACGGCTCGGTTACCGAGCCACGCGCGTGAGCAAGTGGTTGAGGCAAATTCGTCATTTCGAGTATTGTGTTTCGCGCTTGGCGCGAGCGCGTTCGAGAGCGAGATCAATCAGGCGGTCGAGCAGCGCCGGATAAGGAAGACCGGCATACTCCCACATTTTCGGATACATGCTGATAGACGTGAACCCTGGAATCGTATTAATTTCGTTGACGTAGAATGCGCCGGTCGCAGTTTCCATAAGAAAATCGACACGGCCCATTCCTTCGCATCCGACCGCCTCGAAGCAAGCGACGGCCAGCCGCTGAATTTCGGAGGTCTGTTCGGAAGAGAGTTTTGCCGGCAGCTCAATGACTGCCTTGTCGAGAAGATATTTGTCCTCGTAATCGTAGAATTCGCGCGAGGGCCGGATCTCGCAGGGTATGGCGGCGGAAGGCGGGTCGCCGCCAAGAACGGAACACTCGAACTCGCGTCCGATGACGCCGCGCTCGACAACTATCTTGCGGTCGTAGCGGAACGCAATTTCGAGCGCTTCCCGCAATTCGGCCGGATTCTTTGCCTTGCTGATGCCAACTGAGGAGCCCAAGTTGGCCGGTTTCACGAAGACCGGATAGGGGAAGGGGATGGAATAGTGGTCGAGTTGAAAGCATCGCTTGTCACGCACGAGATATTCAACGATGGGCAGCGACGCATCTTTGAGGAGCCGTTTCATGACAGCTTTATCCATAGAAGCGGCGGATGCGAGGACTCCGGCTCCAACATAAGGAAGATCCGCGAGCTCTAAGAGCCCCTGGATAGTGCCATCTTCGCCAAAGGTGCCATGCAGGGCGGGGAAGACAACATCGATGCCGGGATTGCCGCCCGGCTCCGGGCAGATGGCATGGGGGCGCCAGCGTCCCTCCTTGGTGATGAAAAGCTCAGTCACGTTGTAGCGGGCGGGATTCAATGCAGCCAAGATAGAGCGGGCTGAGCGGATAGAAATCTCGTGTTCTCCGGAACGGCCTCCATAGAGAACAGCCAGGTTAATTTTGCCCAAAGGTAAGTTTGGCTCCAAACTTTGATTGTCGCTGACTCGCCGCGCCGCTTCGAGGGTTGATAGGCGCGGTAATATCACGTCAAGGACGATGCGGCGGCAGACTCTAGTGCAGGTTTGGCTGGCAATCAGCTTGGCTGTTTGCGCGATTGCGCTACTCGAGACGCGACCTGTGAATGCGATCGCGTTGGTGGTGGCAGTGAGCGTAGCTACTGGGATGTTCGCTGTTTACGCGTATTTCGCATGGAGGCGACTAGCGGGTTACTTGAGGCGGCTAGAGGACTACGCGGCGCTGCTTCCATCGAACGAGATGCAGCTGCCCGACAGCCTGCCTCCTGAATTTGCCATGCTTTCTTCGGCGCTGAAACGCGCGTCGCAGCATGTTGGCTCAGTAATTGACCGCGGCAATTTAGAGCTTGCCCGGCGCGAGACGATTCTCGCGGGGATGGCCGAAGGAGTGCTCGCGGTGGATCGGGATCTGCGCTTGACATTTTCGAACGAGGCGTTTGCAGAGGCATTTCAAACCCGCCGGCCGCTACCGGAAGGTCGGCCGTTGTATGAAGTGGTGCGCGAACCGGCGTTGCGGGAAATTCTTCAGGAAGTGCTGGCTACCGGGAAAGCGTCGCGAAGGCGGCTTCATCTTCCCGCGGCAGGAGGGCGATGGTTCGAGATACACGCGCTGGCTCTCGGGCACGTGCCGCAAACCGGCGCAATCGCGGTGCTGCACGATGTTACGGACATTCAGCGGCAGGAGCAAGCGCGAAAGGATTTCGTTGCGAACGTTTCACATGAACTTAGGACCCCTTTGGCGGCGATTCGCGGTTATGCCGAAACGCTGCTGGATGGAGCGCTCGACGATTCGGAGATGAACAGGAAATTTGTGGAAGTGATTCAAGCGCACGCGATCCGGCTCAACAATATTGCGCAGGACCTGCTGATTCTTTCGGAGCTGGACACGCACGCCGTATCGATGGCTCCGTCGCTCATTCGGGTACAAGAAGTGATTGAGGCAGCAATGAGGACCGTGGAAGGCGCGGCCAACATGCGGAATATTTCTCTCGAAGTGCATGGTTGCGAGCGGGCCTTAGTTTTGGGAAGCCGGCTGCGGTTGGAACAAATTTTTGTGAATCTGCTGGACAACGCGGTGAAATTCAATCGTCCTTCGGGCTCGGTTACCATCGAGTGCCGAACTTCGCGAGAGCTGGTTGAGCTGGCGATTTGCGATACGGGTATCGGTATTCCGAGCGAAGATCTGAATCGCATCTTTGAGCGCTTCTATCGAGTGGATAAGGCGCGGTCGCGAGACGCGGGCGGCACGGGCTTGGGGCTGAGCATCGTAAAGGAATTGTTGGAGGAGATGGGTGGATCGATCAGAGTGGAAAGCCAGCTGGGTCAAGGAAGCAGATTCTTTATTCGGATGCCGGCGGCGGACAGGGAATCGGCCGGAGCGTTGAGCTCGCTCGAACCGGATATAGTGAGGTAGGCCAATGCTTGTAAGGGCGTAGTCTTTGGCCGGCTAGTACTGTAGTTACACGATTGTAATGTTTGCGCCACATTGACTTTATGCATCGGCACCGATACTAGAACAGCTTGCGAGAATGGAGTTAGGAAAGCCGGCCTGGCGCTTGTGGTTTTCGATTGAAAATACGGCGCGCGATTGAGGCGCGGGGGAGCTATTTCAGCTCGGAGATAATTTGTGGCAAGTCCGCAACAAGTGAAAGAAGGAACAGCGCCTCAGGCGGAGAACATGAGTGAGGCGCGAACTGGCGCCCCGAAGTTACAGGCGTTGAATTTGAATTTTTTCTATGGAATCGCTCAGGCGCTCCATGACATTAACATGGAGATTTCGACGAATAAGATAACGGCATTCATCGGTCCTTCGGGCTGCGGCAAATCGACGTTTCTGCGGACCATGAACCGAATGAACGAAACCATTCGAAATGCGCGCTATAACGGCCAGGTGATGCTGGATGGGGCCGACGTGTTGAAGATGGACGTTACGGGAGTTCGGCGGCGGGTGGGAATGGTGTTTCAAAAATCGAATCCGTTTCCTAAGACGATTTTTGATAACGTGGCATACGGGTTAAGAGTTAATGGCTTAACAAAAAGAGGTGTGCTGAACGATACGGTGCAGAGGAGTCTGGAACGCGCGGCGCTGTGGACAGAAGTCAAGGATAAATTAAACAAGCCTGCGAGCGCTCTCTCTGGCGGCCAGCAGCAGCGGCTTTGCATCGCACGAGCTTTGGCGGTGGAACCGGAGGTGCTTTTGCTGGACGAGCCGTGTTCGGCGCTCGATCCAATAGCGACGGCGAAAATTGAAGAGCTGCTATTCCAGATCAGGGATACGACAACAGTTGTGATCGTGACGCACAACATGCAGCAGGCGGCGCGCGTGGCCGACTATACCGGGTTTTTTCTATTGGGGAGGCTGATCGAATTTGACGTGACGAGAGTGATCTTCCAAAACCCAAAAAAGAAAGAAACAGAAGATTACGTAACGGGCCGTTTTGGTTGATTCGCCGCGCGGGCAAGGGAGAGATAGTTGCGACACTTTGAATTGGAGCTCGAGAAGCTGAAAGCGAAGCTTCTCGAAATGGGCGCTCTGGTTGAGAACGCCGTGTACCGAAGCGTCCAGGGGGTGGTGGAGAAAGATGAGGATCTGGCGCAGCAGGTATTAAAGAATGAAACGCGAGTGAATGAGCTCGAGATCGAGATTGACGAGGTTGCGATCGGGCTGCTGGCGCTTCAGCAACCGGTGGCAGCGGACCTGCGACTGGTGACGGTGGCCATAAAGATCAACAACGATCTGGAGCGGATGGGCGATCTGGCGGTAAATATCGCTCACCGGGCGCTCGACCTTCTACGCGAGCCCGTTATACGGCCAATGGTTGACATTCCGTATATTGCGGGTTTGGTGCAGTCGATGGTGCGGAAGGCGCTCGATGCGTTCGTGAATCGGGATCCGGAACTGGCGCGCAGCGTGCTTGCGAGCGACGACGGCGTGGATAATCTTCGCACGGCGAGCTATCACGAACTGGTTAGCCACATGGAGCGAGATCCTGGCGATATTCCGCAAGCAATGAATCTATGGTCTGTGATACGCAATCTCGAGCGGATCGCCGATCATTCCACTAATATTGCCGAGGACGTGCTGTTTCTTGTGAAGGGCGTGGATGTGCGGCATCAAAATGAGCGGAAGCTCAGCGCTCAAAGTGAAGCAGCGGTGCCGGGACAATAGCCTCATGGGCGACGCAGGCGTCGCCCCTACAACAATGGAGTTGTCGTAGTGGCCGGGCGTGCGCGGCCTTTGTGAATTATTCGCGCAGTTCGGCGATGGTTGCTCCCGTGCCGCCTTCGGAAGGCGGCGCCGGATAGAAGCGGGCTATATGGGGGCTTGAGGCGAGAAAATCGGCAACGGCTCTTTTGAGAACGCCCATTCCGTGGCCATGGACGATTCGCACGCGATCGACCGACGCCAATGCGGCGGAATCGAGAAACTTGTCCAGCTCGGCGAGCGCTTCCTCGGCGTGTTTGCCGATCAGATTCAATTCTTTGTATGAGGCGTCCCAACGAGGGCCGCTCTGGAGCGTGACATTCTTTGGCAGCTTCGTGGAGTCGGCGGGAGCGAGGACTTCCATGATGTCGTCTGGCGAGACTTGCATCTTCAGAAAACCGGCTTCGACTTCGACAGCTCCGTTCTTGAGGATTCGGCGGACGGTGGCCGGTTCGCGAACATCGCGCAGGCGGATTCTTGCGCCTTCAGTGACGGCAAGGGGTTCGGCGCTGCGAGCTGCGGCGAGGGAAGGCTTGATTGCTTCGCTCGCCTGTTCGCGAAATTCGCGTCTGAGACGAGCAATCTGGAGATTGGCTTGCTCGGCGGCTTTGCGGTCTTCGACAGTCGAAACGGCTTGGGCAATGGTTTCCATCGCACGAGCTTCAAAATCGGCGATCAGCTCCTCACGTTTTCGCTCCCATTCGCGAGCGCGCTTGTCTTCGCGCTCGACGGTCGTGCGTTGTAAGTCGGCGCGCTCTTTCGCGAGTGCATTCCGTTCCTCGGCGAGCCGCGCGTTCAAATTCCGGTTCTCCTCGAGTTGAGCGTTGAGCCGGTCTAGTAGATTTTGAAAACCAGCCTGGATTTGAGGCAACGCGCGGCGCGCGTGTTGAATGAGGTCGCCGGGCATGTTAAGGCGCGCTGCAATGTCGAGGCCGGCCGACTTTCCCGGTACGCCGAGGCGCAACTGGTAGGTGGGCTGGAGCGTGACATCGTCGAAACCCATGGAGGCGTTTACGACGCCTTCGGTTTGAGCGCCATAGAGCTTAAGCGGCAACAGGTGAGTGGAGGCCAGACAAAAAGCGCCGCACTGCCGGAAGCGGTCGAGAATTGCGACACCGAGCGCGCCGCCTTCGTCGGGATCGGTGGAACCGCCCAACTCATCGAGCAGAACCAGCGTATTGGGAGTTGCCGATTCCAGCATGCCGCGCACATGCAAGAGATGACCTGAAAACGTGCTCAGGCTTTGAGCGATGGATTGTGTATCGCCGATATCGGCGAGAACGTCTTCGAGCCAAGGCAGCTCGGCGAACGCGCAAGGAACGGGCAGGCCGGCGTAAGCCATGGTCGTGAGCAGGCCGCACGTTTTCATGGTCACAGTTTTGCCGCCGGTATTAGGGCCGCTAATGAGGAGAACGCGGTTTTTCTCGTCGAGCTCGAGCGAAATGGGGACAACCGGGCGTTTCTGTGGTTTCAGGATTTTCTCGAGCAAGGGATGGCGCGCTTCATGGAGCACGAACCGGCGGTTCGACTCGTCGCTGAACTTGGGGATGACGGCCCGATAGGCGGAGGCGAAATTCGCCTTTGCGAAGACATAATCGAGATGGGCGAGCGTTTCGAACGAGCTGAAGATTTCATCGGCGTGGAGGCGCAATTCGTCGGAGATTGCGGCGAGGATACGGTCAATTTCGCGCAGCTCATCCTCATGAAGACGGACGAGCGTATTGTTCAAAGCGATGGTTTCGAGCGGCTCGAGGAATAGCGTTCTGCCGCTGCCGCTAGCGCCATGAATAACTCCCTCTACGCGTCCCTGCTGCCCGGCGACAACGGGCACAACGAATCGGTCGTCCCGGATGGTGACGAAATCTTCCTGGAGCGTGCCGTCACTGTGATGCGCCCTCAGGAATTTTTCTAAAGAATCCTGAATTCTCTTTTGTTGGCGCTCAATGTCTCTGCGAATTTGACGCAGTGCCGGGCTCGCATCGTCCGAGAGGCTGCCATCGGGAAGGAAGGCGCGCTGATGGCGACGGACGAGGGTTCGCAGGTCGGCAAGCGCGAGAGCGCGCGCAGCAAGGCGGGGATAGCGATCGGTTACGGCAAGGAGCAATGCCCGGTACTCGCCCGCGATGAAGAGCGTTTGGAATAAGTCCAGGATTTCCGGCCCTTCGAGACGCGCGCCTTGCACGCGCAATAGAGGAAGGCTGGGAACAGGCCGGATCTGGTCGAATCGAAGCCGCACAACGGCGCCGTGAGCGGCTTTTTGAGGGGACGATGCCTCGAGGAGGTAGGCTATGGCTTCGCCGGCCTCGGCGAGCGAGTCTTCAATGGCGAGCCGATCGGCTTCGGTGTCGGAGTCGAGGATTTTCTGTTTTCCGGCGGCGCTACCCGCATAGGTGGCGACAAGCTCTTTCAACTCGCCGAACTGCAATACGTCTGCGCCGCTAAATGGCATTCTGGTTTGGCTTAAGGAGAGAGGATGGCAAGTGACGGGCCAACGGCGTGGACGCGGCGGATGACGGCGAGAGTGCCTTCGGTCATCGAAAGCCTGTCGAGATCGTTCAACGGGAACCATTGGGCGCAACTCGAATCGTCGCCGGCGCAGAGAGCGCCACCGCGCAGGCCGCAGAGGAAGTCCACAAGCAGGTAGTGATATTCGGGTTGGCCTTCGGCATCATGAATAATGCGCTCGAAAATGACGGCGACTTGCGTGGGAGCGACTTCCAAACCGGTTTCCTCGCGAACTTCTCGGACGAGAGCATCTTCAAGACGCTCTCCTGTTTCGACGGCTCCGCCGGGAAGGGACCACTGGCCTTTCAAAGGCTCGCGGCCACGTTCCACCAGCAGGACGCGGTCGTCTTCGAAGATGAGCGCGCCAACTCCGAGAACAGGGCGCTTGGGATAGCGACGGCTTTCGTTCGCGGCCAAGTTCTATTGTAGGAGGAGTGGAGCAGGCACCTCCTCCCCGCGCGGCCTGAGAGACTGCCGGCCGAGAGCCAGTACTCTCTGAGCCGATCTCGATTCGGCCAAGTGCCCACGAACGTGCAGCTCTGGATCCGTTGGCGCCCAACCATTGTACCGAGCGTGATCTGCGACCGCTTCCGGCGAGTTGAGAGCCGTGAATGTTGGTGATGCATCGGCGCTTCAGCGCGCCCGATCGCCTCAATGCGTGCTTTAGGAGTAAGTGAACCGATCTGTGCTGGGTAAGCGCTGAATGCCGGATGTACTCAAGAATTCTTATGGAATCAGACGAATTATTCGCTCAAATCGGGCCCTCTGCTCTGATGTAAGCTCACCGCCTAGGCTCAAAATTCTGGATGTGTCCTCGTCCGTAACCTCGCGTTCCTGATCGACGAAGCAGAATCGAAGGACCCGAAGCATGTAGTCGCCAAGACTTCCTGACAACCTCGCGGGCGCGATTAGTTTCGCGCGAGTGAATGAGACGTCAACAATAAGCTGCGCCTCTTCGCTAAGTAGAACCTTCGATGCATCCGGCTGCGCCGCTCTGAAAATTCCTATAATGGCTGAAAACCAAGGTCTCGTGGTTTTGTAATCGTCATTCCACTCAAGCTTCGCCATGAGGTCAATGGCAGACTTGCGTATGCTTGTATCCTTGAATAATCTCCAAAATCGCTGGATAAGGGCAACGTTTATTTGGCCAAGCCAGGCTCTATCGAGCGGCGACACGAAGGCCATGAACCACTTCGGAACGAGCATTCCCGACTGTAGTGCCACGTCCTGCACATTGAATGATGAAATCAGCTCGGCTAGCATCTCCGGCCCAGATCGCAACAAGAATGCCTCAAGCTTCATCATCGCCAATTCGTTCTCTTCCAGCGTTCGATTAGGATCGTTCGCGGCTTCGAGGAAAGAGTTCAGTAGAAAGGACTGGAGCTCAGCTCTTCGATCAGGTCTTGATGCAGGAGATGCCATATTTAATCGAAATCGCAGACGACGACCGTATCTCCAATTTCATATGCCGCTTCGATGTCAGCCTTAAGGGAGCTGTAATGGCCGGGCATGCACTTGTGTGACGAGGTAAGTGTCTTGTACAGAAATGCTTTATATCCCAAACCCACTGATTTAAAGGACTCGGGCGAGATTACACACCACCGAAGGTTTGTGACTTCTTTGGAGTACCCGTGCCCAACTGATCGGCTGGTGTCCCAGTGAGTGATCGCGAACCACCAATCATGTATTTCGTCCACATAATCGAGACAAGTTTCGTCCGGCCGAAAATAAACGCAGTCAATCTGAAATCGTGTTCGGAAATCATTTCGAAGCGTTCGATTAGCCTCATTCGCATGAACGGTGGTCGTCAGCCTAAGATAGGAGGGGCGTTGAGTCACAATCCACCTCTGGTACAAATCGATTCCCAGCGGATCAGCGGCATTGAAGAAACGTTTGTGCTTGGCCGACCAGCTCCCAACAACTCCGACTTCTCCATACATCATCGTTGCTCTCGGATATCTGGCTGGAGTTAGGTAAATCGCATCACCCCAAGTGAAGCCCGCGCGTTCGGCAGCGTACAGATGCTGCTGTTTCAGCGTATCTTCAAGCCGCTCAGCAGAGAGATATTTCAGAAGCCTGATGGCATTGTTCTCGATTAGTGCATACAAATCCGGGTTGGCTCCGCTCGCGTCGACAAAACTCTCTATGTCTGTTTCTAGGTCCCCACCGGGCATACAAAAGTAGTCTATCGGAGGCCCGTCAAGTCGAAGGAGAGGTCCGGCTGACGATCGGCCCCAGGTTGAGAGCCTGCGCAATCGCGTGCCGCTTGAGTATCCAAGGTCCAGAGGACGAGGAGATCCGTCCCCCATCAGCCGCGCCAGCGGACTCCGAGGTTCAGCGAGGTTTTGGCGTAGGCGACGCTTCGTTCCATGTGGTCGCGCTGCTGGTACTGGATGGCGGGGAGGAAGGCCTCGGGTGTGTGGCCACCGGGGATGTCTTCGAGCACGATGGGCTTATCGTACGGGGCGCCTCGTTTCGCGAGCGCGATGAACCGGGCGAACTCATAAGCACGGGCTTTCGGATAGCTTTGCCAGAAGTCGGGCTCGAGGTACGGCATGAGCTGCGCGGGGCGTCCAGTGATTGGTTTGATGTAGATGTAGATGTCGGGTTTGACGCGGTGAATCGTGTCCACGATCTTGTGAAAGTCGATATCGCCTTCACCCAAGGGAACCCATTCCACCATGGCTCCTCCGGGGCGCTCGTAAACGACTGAATCGCGCAAGTGCGCGCAAAGCGCGTAGGGGGCGAGCGTCTCTACAGTTGCGACCGGGTCCTCGACGACAAATACCGGGTTGCCTGTGTCGAGATAGGAGCCCACCCAATCTTTTCCGGCGGCTTCGATTACTTCGCGCATTTCCCAGGCCTGCAAATCTTTATGGTTCTCGATGGCAATTTTTATTCCGGCGTCTGAAAACTGGGGGCGCACGGACTGCAGGAGTTGGACCATGGCCTGAATATTCTGCTCCATGGGCCGCTGAGGGAGATGAGCGCGATCGGGCGCATGCAAACATCGCACGAGAGGAGAGCCGCAAGCTTTGGCGCGCGCCAGCCCAGTGAGGAGTTGGCTGCGAGAGCGCTCGACTGCGGATGAATCGGCGGGCAGCACGGCTCCCATACCGCTTTCGATATGGAGTCCTAGGCGCCTGGCGTAGCGGCCTACCTCGCTCCAGTGCTCGAGTTTGTCGCGATCGGGATCGAGTGAATCCTGGAGGAAGACGGCATCGAGTTTCAACGATGCAGCGTAATCGAGCACCTGTTTATCCGTCCATTTCATGGCTCTCAGGCAGTAGCTGTTCAGACCGATCTTTTGAGATGACGAAGCAGATTGGGGCGCGGTCTGTCCAGCGGCGATAGCGGCTCCGGCCGTCGTAAGAAAGAAATCGCGGCGGGTCATGCGGGTCACCTTATCACACGCGGACTCCGCGATCGTGTTGCCATTGCTGGGCGCTCGCGGCGCTTGAAACAGACGTGGGGCGAAGCGCGGCGGCTTCACGCCGGTAAGTGGCTTCGAGCCGCTTGGTGATCACCGGTCCATCGCGTTCGGCTTCGACCCTTTGGCGCGCGCGGACGGCGAGCGATGCGGCGTATTCGATATCGGACAACAGACGCACGGTGGCGGCGGCAAACTCCTGGGGTGTATCGGCGAGTTCGCAAACGGCGCCGCTTTCTTGTGCCAAGCCCTCGGCTCCAAGGGTGGTGGAAATGCAGGGGATGCCGCTCGAGAAGGCCTCGAGCAATTTCACGCGCATGCCCGACCCGCCCCGGATGGGACAAACGAAAACCGCATGGCGGGCAAGCGGCTCGCGAATATCGGCTACATGGCCGGTGAAGTGAATGCTCGGATTTTTTGAGAGGAAGGCCATCGAGGGCGGCGGATCAGACCCAACGATAACCAACTTTGCCTGCGGCCGCATGGCCGTAACGCGAGGCAGTACTTCGGAAACGAACCAGCGGATGGCCTGGGCATTGGGTTCGTGACGGAAGCTGCCGACGAAGAGCATCGTGTCCGGCTCACGGCCGGCGAGAACGAAATCGAATTTCCGGCTTTGAATGCCGGCGCGCAGATCGGCGTCGATGCGACTCGCGAGATTTGGAACATAACGCGTCAAAGAGTTGGCGTTCTCGTTGCTACAAGTCTGAATTCTGCGAAATTTGGGCAGAGTGGTGAGTTCGTAGCGGAAGCAGCGGAGGTACTCGTAGAAGTAATGGATGCGCTGAAAGGGGTGGGCTGCGTTTTTGGCCAGGGTCCAGACGGATTTGAAATGTATGTCGTGCTCGAACAGGAAACAAGGGATATGGCGATACCCGCCGCGGTATTGGGCAAATTGCGTGTACTCGAGTTGAACGACATCAATTTTGTTCTGGAGGCCGATGCGGTGTAAGGCCCAGGCGAAGTCCCGGCTGCGAAATTCTCGCACGGCATGAGGGAGGAGCGACGCGATGTTTCTGGCTGTTTCAACATTTCGAACTTGGATGTAGATGGACTTCGAAATGGCCTCGAGCGGGCGCTGATCGGCGACCTGCTCGGCAAAATCCACCATGCCCGCCAGATGGATGTCGGCAAGAAGGGAGAGCTCTTCAATCGTCATCTTCATGAAGACAGCTCCTCCATGGACTGGCGGCTCGATGGGGTAAGGCGCGGCAAAGAGCACCCGAAGCCGCTCGGGAAGAGGCTCGTCTGGGAGCTGAAAACGGTCGCGGAAATACAGGCCTAGCGGGCGGCGGAGAGCTTCCGTGTCGGAAATGGCTGCCAACCGGCGGGCTCTCCATCGCGAAAGGCAGAGCCGGGGAAGCTGAAGAAATGCCCTTGCGAAACCGGAGAAATTGAAGGATTGCGGCGCGTCGCCCAAAATGAAGCTTCTTAAGCAACTGAGCGCGAGAAAGGGGAAATGAGAAGCCAGGAGACGCCAGTCGTGAATGTTCTTCCAGACGAAGAGAGCTGCATTCCTTTTAAGAATGCTTTGAATATAAGAGGCTGAAAACTTGCGGCCGATGGTGCCTCGATGCTCGTGATAGACGATGCTTAACGGTTGATAGAGCACCTTCCAGCCGCGTTTCCAGGCCATCAGCCCGAGATCGGTGTCTTCATAATAGAAGGGCTTCAGTATGGGGTCGAAACCGCCCAACTCGAGAAATTTGCCGCGGTCGAAGGCGCTCGATCCGCCGCCAGCGTAGAAGCACGGGAACTCGCCTGCTATTTCGGTATCGATGCGGTGGCTGACTCGTATGCGGCCATCAGCCCACCAGCCTTCGGTCAGCCCCGTTTCCTCGCGGCGTTTGGCTGGATCGGAAAAGAAGATTTGAGCAGCGACGGCGAAAACGAGCGGATCGTGGAAAGGGGCAAGGAGGGGATCGAGGAAGTTGCGCTCGACTCGCATGTCGCTGTTGAGGAGGATTACAATATCGTTTGAAGCTTGGCGGAAGCCGAGATTCGAAGCGCCACCGAAACCCAGGTTCTTTTCGCAGCGAATGAGGCGCACTTGCGGAAAACGCGAGGCGACGAATTCGGCGCTGCCGTCGGTGGACGCATTATCGACGACGATAATTTCGTTGCCAGGGTGATGGGCGAGGGCGTCAATCACGCTGGGCAGATACTTCGCAAGGAGATCGCGGCCATTCCAGTTGGGTATGACGACGGTGGCGCAATCGTTTCGGGGACGAGTGGTCGAGGGCGGGCGTTTCCTGGCAAAAAACGCAAAACAGAGATCGACAAGGGCGATCGCGGCAATCGAGATAGAAATCAAGGCCGGACTAAAGAGCAGGAGCACGAGCGAGCCGAGCGCGCGCAGAAACCTCATCGCAGGTCGTCCTCAAGTTTGGGCAACAGGCGGAGGGAGATACCCAGTCTTGCCCACGCGCACAGGCGGATTTTTTCGCGTTCAGCCAACAACTTGTTTACCGCCTCGGCAGCGAGAGTAAACTGCGATTGCAATCGCTCGAGCGAGAGATTTCGAAGTTCGAGGCGCTGGCGCAATTCACCGAGTTCTCTGGCGCGCTCTTCGAGTTCACTGTGGAGCGAGGCGACCTGTTGCTTCTGCGTCTCCAACTCAGCCTGAAGGTGGGCAATGACTTGGGTGTGATCCATCACGTGGGCAGTGCAAACAGCCACTGCGATTTCCGGCTCCCATGCCTTTATGGTACGTGGTGGAGGCCGGGCAGGCCGGGCTCGGTGAACTGAAGAGGGTGCTGAAATAGGGAAAAGGCCGCTCCTCTGGAAAACACGCGGAAGACCGCTCCCTCGCGGTCGCGGCTCGGTTCCGTAAGCTGCTGTGGACACGCGATCGCATTTCTGAACCGCTCGCGAGAGCAAGCGGTGTTCGGCTCTTTTCAGCATCCTCTGAAGCGTGCGCCACACGGGAAGCCCGCCGCACAGAAATATATCTAACAGATAAGTACTTTTTGGTGGGTATCGACCGCGGTACCTGGGCAGTTTTTATCTTGAAATATTTCTGAGATTTTTGAGGACGGTTGGGCACCTATACCAGTACAATACGGGACTGAAGGCCCGAATTTGACTCCCTTTTAGAGAGCCTCTCACCGTACTGAGAGGTGAGGCCGTTTTGCAAAAACCGCCGAACTACGCTTTGGAGCATGCTAGTGACGCACATACTGTGGTTGGCCGGGATTCCGGCGGCGATCATTCTCGAGCTGACGCTCGCGATTGTGGTGGGACGAGCCCTTCGATACGGGATCGGCGGCGCCGAAAGAACCGAATAGCCGAAGGATAGACAGTCTAAACCGGCCCTACTTGCTCCCGCCCGGCGCGGAAGGCTTCGGCGTCGCTGGCTTTGGCGTTCCGGGAGATGAAGTGGGAGCCTGCGGAACGTTGGTAGGACCGCCGTTCGTTGAGGTCTTGTCGTAGAGGGTAATGATGTCCTGCGTAATGTCGATTGCGCTCGAGCTGTACAGAATCGGCGTATTCGGACTACTGTTGTCCATCACGACTGAATAGCCATTGTCTTTGGCATATTTGGTGATGACGGCAAGCATCCGCTGGCCGAGCCCTTGCAGCAGCCGCTGTTGCTCGGCATTCCATTCGTCCTGCGCGTCCTGCTCATCCCGTTGTAAACGCGTGTTTTTCGACTGAATCTCGCGCTCGAGCTGAGCCTGCGCCTCTTGGCTCATCGTGTTACTACCCTTACGGAGCTGATCGTTGAGAGAGGTAATTTCGGCCTGGCGGTCGTTCAGTTCCTTGCGTTTCGGCATGAACTTACCCTCGAGCTCCTGTGCCGCCTTCTGCCCGTCCTTGGTGCCGATAAGGGCTCCCTGAAAATTGACGATCGCTGTCTTTGTGCCTGGACTTTGTGCGTACGCGCCGATCCCGAGAGCGGCCGCCGCCAGCACCGAAACCAATTTACTTCTCATCGCCATCTACTTCTCAAATCCTTCCCTCATTTATTATCTGATTCGCCCGACTAGAAGGTCCGGCCAATCGTGAACCGGAAAGTCGTGGTCCGTTCGTCGTATGGGTAACTCAAGGCGTACGTCTGAATATATTGATTGTAGGTGTAGTCGTTCGGAAAATAAGAGCGATCCGCCACAATCGGGGGCTGAATATTCGTTCGTACTAAGGTAGGATTATACGCGAAATAGACTCGGAACGGTGCGTTCACCACGGGCATGATGACCTGAATCTCGAGACCGGTAGACGAACGGATCGCCTCGGTTGCGCCGTCAATCAGGGCCCGCGTGCCAAAGTCGGATTGCGGGAATAAAGCGTTCAGATTTGCCACCTCGCCCGAATTCAATTGCAGCTGGCTGGCTTGCGAGATGCGGTTGACGCCAGCGTCGAAGAACGGAGCCAGCGTCACCGGACCAAAAATCGGGATGCGGTATTCAAAGTTAAACACGCCCGAAGTATCGCCGCCCGGAAAGATGGTGGTGTAGCCGGGAACGTTCATTGTGACGGGTGTTGTTGTGACGGCGCCGTTCGAGATCACCTGCTGAACACGTTGAGTTCCGTCGGCGTTATACACGGGAGTGTTTTGCTCTGTTGGAATAAATGCGGCCGGGCTGATGGACCACAGATCGAAGCCGCGGATGTCGTTCTCGCCGCCCATATAGAAGCGGCTGAAGGGCGGCGCATCGCGGCCGTCGTAGCCGGCGATGTAGCGCGCGTTGAAATGGAACGCCAGCACATTGCCCTTGAAGAAGCCGTGCCGGAAGTAGGCCACGTCGAGTAACGGCTGTAGGGTGTCCACGTTTCCGCCAAGATAGCTTCCCGAGACGCCGAAGGAACTACTCACCCGGAGGCCCTGCGTGGGAGCAATCGGGCTGTTGGTCGAGTTATAGGAATACGTCGGCGTGATCTTGCTGGTCTTGATGCCTGAATACGAGTTGGGTCCGGCCAGCCCTTCAAAATCGAGGTACTGGAAGTAGGTGGTGGCGGCCGGGGTCAATGGGGAGACGTTCTGGATGTCGAAGCCATACGTAAGTCCAATACGGGCGAAACTGCGCTTGATTGGATGCGTGACAAACGTCGTGAACCCTCTTCCATTTGTCACATAGTTCAAGAGGTTGTTCGGGCCGAAGGAATTGTAATAGGAAATCAGGTTTTCGCCGCTCAGGATCGATGCTTCACGCGCCTGATTGTAATTAAACCGTTGTAGATAAACCGTGAAACCTGCCGTATAAGGCTTATCGAACAGATACGGTTCGGTAAAGCCCAGCGTGACGGAATCGAGACGCGTGCCAATCTGGCTGTCGAGGCTGAGCGTTTCGCCAAGTCCGAGGAAATTACGCGTTGAAAACTGGAAGCCGATGAAGCTTCCCGCAATGCCCGAGACGCCTCCGTTCAATTGAATCGAGTTCTTTCCCTTTTCTTTCAGCTTCAGAAGAAGATCGACCGTGTTCGTCTTGGTGTCGCGCTTGATGTCGGTTGCGTCTTCCGGCTTCAATTGATCGAAAAAGCCGAGCTGATTGAGTTTCAAAATACTCGTATCCCAAAGACGCTGGCTAAACAAGTCGCCTTCGTCGATCAGCAGCTCGCGCCGGATGACTTTGTCGCGCGTTGTGACGTTGCCCTGAAAGTCGATTCGGCGCACAAAAAACTGGTGCCCTTCATCCACATTGATCGTTAAGTCGATTTTGTTCGAGTTGGGGACCGGCTCGGGGTCCGGCTCCGGAACAAAATCTATATACCCGAAATCGCCGTATAGCTTGCGAATGTTCTCGATGCCCTTTTGAAGTTTCTGCGTCGAGAATACGTCGCCCGGCCCCATCCCAAAGACCTGCTTGGCAATCAGATCGGGCGTCCGGAACAGTTTCATGCCGACGAAGTTGAAATTGCGCAGATAATATTTCTGCCCTTCGTCGATGGTCATCGTGATATCGGCGTTCTTGCCCAGGTGGTTGGGCTTCAAAATCGGAATACGGAACCCATGACCGCCGACATCGTGAATCGTCACTGTGTGGTCTACTACATGCGCCTCGTAGTAACCCTTCGACTGGTAAAACATGCGCATGCGTTCGGAGTCTTCATCCAGCTTCGTCGAGTCGTAGGTGCGGGCGAACAAATTCTCGAACAAGATCGAGTACGGGATGCCGATCGGCTTTAAGTTCTTCATCGACCGGATCACCACCCGGTCGCTGAAGGCGTTGTTCCCCTGTAGATTGATCTTTCCGACTTTCACCTTCGGCCCCTCGTCGATCTTGAAATTGATTTCGACCGACGAGGGCGGCACCTGCCGCACTTCGGGCGTCACTGTGGCATATTGCCGGCCTCGCTCCGCTTCAAATTCCTGCAAAACGTTCTTTGCTCGCTGCACTTTGCCCGGATCGTATTGCGATTCAGGCGAGAGGCCAACCTTCCGGTCCTTGAAGCGGTCGAGAATCTCCGATTTCGAGATCGATTTATTTCCTGTGTAGTCTATGCTTCGAATAACCCGGCGTTCCGCGACGATAAAGCGAATGATAATGCCGCCGTCCGGCGCAGTTTGCTTCTCGACCTTCAAATCGTCGAAGCGTCCGCTATTCCACAGGGCCATGAAATCGCGATGAATCGCATCATCGCTATAGACATCGCCCTTCCGGCTTAGAATCAACGCCCGCAGCGTATCTTGTGGTATCCGGCGCTGTCCCCGGAATTCAATGTCTTCGATGATGCCGGCATTGTTCTTATTCGGCTGGGCTTCCGGCTTGGGAGCCTCGGGCACGTTCTCGAATGGATTCTGCTGCTGCTTTGGGGGCTGTTGCTGCTGATTGGGAGGTTTCTGCTGTGTAGACGGCTGCTGCTGGTTAGGAGTTGTGGAGGGAGCGGGCGGCTGTGAATTTTGTTGTCCCTGCGCCGTTTGCTGCGACTGCGCTAAAGCCGGCGCAGCGATTTCGCCGGCAAGCCAAACACCAAAGATGGTTAAAACAGGGCAAACTTGCACACGCAGGCGTAGAAGCCTGTGACCGATCATCTACGGGCAATTCCTTTCCATGCTGCGCGAAAAGACCCCTGACGTGAGTCGGACCCGACGGGTTTCGCGTAGGCGCTAAAATCTCAAACCCCTTAGTGTAACGGATGGATCCATTTTCGCGGGGCTGAAGCCCCGCGCGGGCTGAAGCCCACCCTCCTGACGAACCACTTGCGTTCTCCAGATGTGGAGGTTAGAATCCATAAGTAGATATATGGCCCGTCCGCTCCGGCAGAAAGAATTTGCGCCGCTCCAACTTGACGAACGCTACTCGCCGCAGGCCCGCAAGCGTCTCTCCTCTCCGGCGATCCGGTCCTTCTTTAATATTGCTAACGTTTGGGGACTCTCGGTAACCGAGCAACGGGCGCTTCTCGGCTTCCCGGCGCCTTCCACGTATCACAAGTATAAAGCTGGGCAAATCGGGACACTCTCTTATGACACACTGACGCGAGTCTCGTTAGTTCTCGGAATCTATAAGGCGCTGCATATTCTTTATCCAGACGATACGTTAGCCGATCGTTGGATCCGGCTGCCGAACTCGAATCAACTGTTTGGCGGCAGGGCGGCTATCAGCCTGATGATGGACGGAGGGATTGACGGGCTTTACCAAGTGAGGCGGCTGTTGGATGGCCGGCGCGGTTAGTTCGAGTGGCTGATCGGACCTTCGAAGCGAATCCTGCTTCGTCACTTGTACGATTCGTTAACACGGTTCGCCTGGTGCCTAGCCGTTATCCTGCCGTCGGCATTCTCGATCAGATAGCGAGTCCGGGAGACCTGGACTCGATCATCGAGCTCGAGACCTGGACGAATGACCGGATTTCAACGGAACTCGGTACGCTTCACCGTCTACCCAAAGAGGAATGGGTAATGGGCGAACCCATGTCGTCGGTGATTATGGCGGCGTTTTGCCATCCTCGCGCGGAAGGCGGCCGATTCAACGGGCCCGATCGCGGAGCGTGGTATGCGGGACGGTCGCAGGCGACCGCCCACGCCGAAGTGATCTACCACCGGACACGGGAGCTCGAAGAGGTGGGCATCTTCGACGCGTACACGCAAGTTCGAGCGTATTTGGCTAACTTCCATTCCCATTTCGTCAACATTCGCCAGCCGCGCCCTGAATACGAGCTGCTTCTCGATCCGGGAAGCTATGCCGCGTCGCAATCGTTTGCGCGTCAACTGCTTCAATCGGGCGCAAACGGCGTGGTCTACCCGAGCGTACGCGATCCGGAGGGGGAGTGCATCGTTTGTTTTCGCCCCAAACTGATTAAGAACGTGAGGATGGGGCCGCATTTTGAGTACCGTTGGAACGGGCAGCGGTCGCCCACCATCCGCCGCATTCAGTAACGAAAATCCCGTGGCTTTGTCCTATTCACGATGGAGTTAGCAGACGCACGCGGTTACTGGCTGACGAGGGTCGTTTTCCTGCGGGGTCTTGCGCTCCTATGCCTCGTCGCCTTCTTAGTTGCGCTTAACCAGTTCCGCGCTTTATGCGGCGAGCGCGGACTGCTTCCGATTCAGGCATACGTGAAACAGGCTCCTTACCGAGAATCGCCCAGCCTCTTTTACCTGGCGCCTCGTGATCCCGTCCTGCTCATTGCGGCCTGGCTCGGAATCGCACTCTCGACGTTTGCGCTCGTGGGGCTGAGTGAACGTTACGGAAGCTGGCTGTCGATGCTGGTGTGGACGCTCATCTGGATCCTGTACCTGTCGTTCGTCAATACCGGTCAGATATTCTATGCGTTTGGGTGGGAGTCGATCCTACTCGAAGCTTGTTTCCTCGCCATCTTCCTCGGCGCAGCGCATACAACACCGCAGCGCATTCCGATCTGGCTCATCCGCTGGCTGCTGTTTCGCGTAATGTTCGGCGCCGGACTTATCAAAATGCGGGGTGATGAGTGCTGGCGGCAGCTTACCTGCCTCGATTGGCATTACGAAACACAGCCGATGCCCAACCCAGCAAGTTGGTTTCTGCATTGGAGTCCGGAATGGATGCACAAGGGAGGGGTGTTGTTCAATCACTTCAGCGAGCTGATTGTTCCGTTCGCCTACTTTCTTCCGCAACCTATTGCCACGATTGCAGGTGTTATCACAATCGTGTTTCAGGCGTGCATCATGTTCAGCGGCAACCTGAGCTGGCTGAACGCGTTGACCATCGTTCTCGCCTTCAGCACGATCGACGACCGGGTGTGGAGCTGGGTGACAAGAGTGCACGCGCCGGTCACGGTCGCGCCGCTGCGACTCGAAACGTTTGCGCAAATTGCTATCGGCGTCATCACCATCGCGCTCAGCATTCCAGTGGTCGCGAACATGCTATCGCCGCGGCAGATGATGAACTTCAATTTCAATCCGTTTCATCTGGTTGGTACCTACGGCGCTTTTGGCAGCGTCACGCGACCGCGTTACGAGGTGATTGTCGAGGGCACGCAAGACAAGTTCGTGTCGGCCAACACTCGTTGGCGGGAGTACGAGTTCAAGGGCAAGCCGGGTGATCCCCGGCGAATGCCTCCTCAAGTCGCGCCGTACCATTTGCGGCTCGACTGGCTGATGTGGTTTGCAGCCATGTCGAGCTACGAGGAGCACCCCTGGTTCGTTGTATTTATGGACAAATTGTTGAAGGCCGATCGCGCCACGCTGTCGCTGATTAGAAGCGATCCGTTCGCGGGGCAGCGCCCGACTTATTTGCGCGCGCTGTTATACGAATACCACTTCACCCAGCCGGCGGAAAGAAGCCGCACAGGCGCGTGGTGGACCCGGCAGCTCGTCCGCACCTATTTGCCGCCCGTTTCGCTCTCGGCGCTCGAAACGCCAGACCTGATTCACAGCTTGCCCGGACTCGCGAATTAGGTGCTGGCTAATTCCAAAAGCGAAGCGATCGTAGTAGGTTCAGGACCTAACGGGTTGAGTGCTGCAATTGAATTGGCTCGGGCCGGATTCCACACAACCATTGTCGAGGCTCAGGCTGCGATTGGCGGCGGTATCCATTCCGCCGAGCTCACACTTCCCGGCTTCATTCACGATGTCTGCTCAGCTATTCATCCCTTGGCGGTCAGTTCGCCCGCATTTGCGCAGTATCCGCTCGCCCAACATGGGCTGCGATGGATTCACCCGCCGGTTCCAATGGCTCACCCACTCGATGGCGGCAAAGCGGCGCTGCTTCAGCGAAGTCTTGATGAAACCGCTGAGGATCTCGGCGGCGAAACCCGTTACAGGCAGATCGCCGCGCCGATGGTGCGCGAATGGGTGCGGCTGTCTTCTGCGTTTTTGCGGCCAATGCTGCCGCCGCGCCATTTGCTCACGATGGCTAAGTTTGGAATTCACGCTGCCCAGCCCGCAACATGGCAAGCACGCAGAATCTTTTCTTCTCTTGAGGGGCGCGCGCTATTTGCCGGACTCGCGGCCCACTCGGCCTTGCCGCTCGCCTGGCCTCCGTCGTCTGCCTTCGGCTGGGTGCTCGGCATTGCCGCTCATGCAGTGGGTTGGCCCTTGCCCGAAGGCGGGTCTCAAGCGATTGCCCGCTCGCTTGCATCCTACTTTGAGTCCCTTGGAGGAAGCATCGTCACCGGCGAGCGCGTCCAATCGTTGAAAGAAACAAGCGAAGCCAAGCTCGTTCTCTTCGATGTGGGTCCGCGTGAATTTCGATCAATTGCCGGTGACGCGCTTCCCTCGACGTACCGGCGGAGTCTCGAACAGTTTCGTCCCGGCCCGGCTGCTTTCAAAGTGGATTGGGCGTTGAGTGGTCCTGTTCCCTGGACCAATCCTGATTGCCGGCGCGCAGGGACCGTTCATCTGGGCGGAACGCTCGAGGAAGTGGCGGCTTCAGAATCCGCAGCCTGGCGAGGAGCGCCGCACCCGCGGCCCTTCGTTCTTTTTGTTCAACCCAGCTTGTTCGATTCGACCCGGGCGCCCGCGGGCGCACACACCGGCTGGGCCTATTGTCACGTTCCGAACGGCTCGAGGGAGGACATGACCAGCCGGATCGAGGCCCAGGTTGAGCGATTCGCGCCCGGATTCGCGAAGCTGATCCTTGCGCGCCATGTCACCACCCCTTCCGATTTCGAGCGCCTAAACCCAAATTACACAGGCGGCGACATTTTGGGCGGCGCCCAGACTCCGCTTCAGCTGCTGTTCCGGCCGACGCGGCATCTCTACAAGACTCCGTTGCGCGGGGTGTATCTGTGCTCGGCATCGACGCCGCCGGGCGGCGGAGTGCATGGCATGTGCGGCTATTGGGCAGCTCGCATGGCAATTGCGGACGCTGCGTCGTTTATGCAACGTGACTGATGAAATTGCGCAGCCAAATCCGCAGCTCATCTCTGACACGCCGGAATAGTGCCAGCCGTTCTTCATCGGACCCGGTAAGCGCCGCCGGATCTTCAAAGCCGTGATGCAGCTTTTTGGCCGGGCCGAAGAACACAGGGCAGGATTCGCGGGCATTGTCGCAGACGGTGATGACGTAATCGAACTGCTGCCTGTTAAATTCATCGACGCTCTTAGAGCGATGCCCGGAAATATCAATTCCCAGTTCATGCATCACGGCAATTGCTTCGGGTCGCACGAAGCTTGCCTTTGTGCCCGCGCTTTCCACGTCGAACCGCTCCCCAGCATCGTGCCGCAACAGCCCTTCGGCCATCTGGCTTCGCGCTGAATTGCCGGTGCAGAGTATCAGCACCCGTTTCTTATCGCTCATAGGTTGCGTTCTGGTCGAAAGAATGGGAGACCACCACAGCCCCGGCCTGTTTCGGCAGCGCCGGCACCAGCCAGCGGAACAGGGCTGTTGCCGCCGCCGCACCGGTCAATTGTGCGACGATAAATCCCGGCGCGTCGACGGGCCGGATTCCGGCGAAGGTATCGCTTGCCGATCGGGCGAGCGTTACGGCGGGATTCGCAAAGGATGTTGATGCCGTGAACCAATAGGCCCCAGTGATGTACGCGCCGACTGCGAACGGCACGGCAGAGGAGCCCCGCCGCGCACATCCCCAAATGACGCAGAGCAGGCCGAAAGTTGCCACGAACTCGCTAAACAGTTGCGCCCCGCCAGCCCTGACGTGCCGGGAAGCGCTGAATACCGCCTGACCGAACATGAGATGCGCCGCTGCGACACCCGTGAAAGCTCCGGCGAGCTGGGCCGCCAAATACCCCGGCACTTCGCGCCATGCCAGCCCGCCTTGCGAGGCGTCCGCCAGTGTCACGGCAGGATTGAAATGCGCGCCGGAGATTGGCCCGAAAGCGAGGATGAGTGTCACAAGCGTCGCGCCGGTTGCGAGCGTATTGGCGAGAAGCGCGATTGCTACGTTTCCCCCGGCCAGACGTTCACCCATGATGCCCGAGCCGACGATGGCGGCGAGCAGAAAGGCTGTCCCGACGCCTTCGGTAGCGATGCGCCGCGCTCTTGTCATCGACAGCAGGTTGGAGCGCAGCAGCTCGCGGGCTTCGTGGCGCGAATGAAGGCGCTCATAAACTTGCCCTCGACCTGCGGCGCAATCGCGTCTACATCGACGCCCTGCCCGCTTAGGAAGGCCCGTGCATCCTCGATGTCATAAACACGGGTAGGCTCGATATCGATTCCCTCAAAACCCGCTTTGGCGAGTTTGGCGACGTACTGATAATCTTGAAGCGCGCCGGCGATGCAGCCGACCCACAGCAACATATTTTGCCGCACGTCCGCCGGTACTTCGCCGCGTGTAACCACGTCGGACACCGCGAAGCGGCCCCCCGGTTTCAGTACACGAAACGCTTCGCGCAACACGCCGTCTTTATCTCCCGACAGGTTAATGACGCAATTGCTGATGACAACGTCGACTGAACTATCGGGCAGAGGAATATGCTCGATCTCGCCCTTGAGAAATTCCGCATTTTCGACGCCGGCCTTGCGCTGATTCTCCCGGGCAAGGGCCAGCATCTCATCCGTCATGTCGAGGCCGTAGGTTTTGCCCGAAGGCCCGACTCGCCGCGCCGACAACAGCACGTCGATACCGCCGCCCGAGCCGAGATCGAGCACCGTTTCGCCCGCGTTAAGCTGTGCAAGGGCCGTAGGGTTGCCGCAGCCGAGCGACGCGAGCACCGCCTCTTGCGGCAACTCGCCGGTTTGCGCGGCATCGTAAAGGTTAGAAGTAATCGGGTCGCAACAGCCGTCCAGAGCAGCCCCTGCCCCACAGCAGGAGTTGCCGCCTGTCGTAACGCGCAACGCAGCCTGTCCGTATTTCTCTTTTACGACTTCCTTGAGTTCCATCGTTTATCCTCACTTGCACAAGCGGACAATCGCCTGTGGTTCTATGGCCCTGTTTCGCGTACAGCACTCGGCATAAAGAAACCCGAGTAGCGCTTCGAGAGTTTCGGTATTGGCCGAATACCAGAGGTATGTGCCCTCGCGCCTTACCTTCACTAAATCCTCGTTTTTGAGTTTTTCGAGATGATGCGAGAGAGTTGAGGCGGGAATGCCAAGCTCGCTCCCGATTTCGTTCACAACCATGCCGTCAGGATGCGCCGAAAGCAGAAGGCGCATGATGCGCAAACGGGGGCCGGTACCCATAGCGGAAAACATATCGGCAAAGCGTGTGATTTCGTCTTCGGTAGGAGTGGCCGGCATCCGACGATAATTCTACAACAATAGAATTAGGAGCGCAACTTTCAGCGGCACTCCAGGCCGCTTTCTTCGGACGCGCTTTCTTCTGACGCGGTTCCGGCGAGCTGTGGTTTAATCCGCTAGCGGGTTCGGCCGGATCTGGAAATGAACCACTTTGCTCGTCGTTCCCTTGCCGGTTTCGCTGTGGAACGGCGTGCGAGTGCCCCAGGTTGTCCACAGGCCCTTTCCTTTCCAGCCTGCATTCGGATCGTCGATTCGGCCGTCCATCCCTTTGGCGAAAAATCCAAGCGGATAAGGAACGCGCATGATGACGAATTTGCCGTCGACGAGAGCAAGGAGGGAAGCCGAGGAGTTGCCCGTGATGATCGGCGTGTTCTTTCCCAAGCCCAGTGTGTTGAACCGATCTACCCAGTCGTAGTAGTGCGAGTCGGCACTTCCTGAAAGGGTCACGTTACGGAAGTTCGGTCCTGGCGTCGGGTAGAGCGTCCACCCTTCCGGACAATGTTGGCCGGTGGCGCGCGGCCCGTTCAGGGGTCCTTTGCATTTGCGCCGGTCAAAGCTGCCCAAGTGCCCACTTCCGAGGGCGACCCACACGACGTTGTCGCTATCGATGTCCATACCGCGCGGCGAAAAGCCTGATACCGCCGCGTTTGGGTTATGCCAAGGAACCTCGTAGTATTCCGCTAGTGCCGTTTCCGGTGGATTCGGTCCTGGATTCAATCGCACGATGCCGCCGGGGAATCCCAACACGCTGCCCCACACCATTCCGTCGGACCCTACGGCGATGCCGTAGAATGCGGCGTTCAGCCTCGTGTCGCGAGTTGTGCTGGCAGGGCCAGGCAGGGCAGACGAGGTCCCGAGACTCTCTCCACTTGGCGCTGTCAATACCTTTTGCTCGGAATCGAGATAGGGGTCTCGTTTGCCGTTGCCATTGGTGTCGAGTACAAGCGCGGTCCAGCCTTGCGACTTCTGTGCGTCATGCGTCTGGTCCCACATCCGCGTATTCAGCCATCCCACGACGCCTCCGCCACCCCCGCTACTGGTCCACAATGTATTGTTGGCATCGGACGCGAAGACCAGATGGTGCGTGCTGAAGCAGGTGTCGATCATGGATATCTGCTTTGTTGCAGGATCGTAGACCGCCAGTTGCCGTCCCGAGGTCGAGACAGGCGTGAGCTTCGCGGACGGCAGATCGGAACCCGCTTTGCAGAATGCGGGATTGTTGCTCGCTCGGATTCGCGACGTGATCCAGAGCCGCCCTCGCTCATCGAACATCGGATTATGTACTGTCGTGTGACTGTCCCATATCGCTTCGTCACCCCAGAATACGGATGGTTGCAATGGCTTCGGCTGTCCTGGCGTATCGGGGTCGCGATAAGGGACCTTCACGCGGCTGATGGTGCTGTGAACCGGATCGAGCACCGGTAGGTAATCGCGACTTTCTTCCGCCGATCCGTAGATAAGCCCATTAGCGTTAATTGCCGGGTTGCGCTTGTCACTCGAGATTTCGTCATGCAGATATGCTTTTGGATCGGCCCAGTCCCATTGCGTGATGACGACATTTCGCTCGATGCCCCGCGGGCGCGGCGGCATTTCCGTAGGAATCTCCCCGCTCGCGATGCGACTGGTCCAACTGCCAAACTCCGCTGTTGCCCTTTCAGGGCCGAGTTGAGCAAGGCCACCCATCATGGCTCTGCCCGCTTGTCCCGATTGCACGCGCCGCATCCACGCTTCGGCAGGCGAATCGAAATGGCTGAAAAGCGCAGGAATGGTGCGTGTGTATTCGTTGCCTAGCTGATGGCACGACTCGCAGCTATCGGTTTTGATGAGGTGCAGCCACTGTCCCTGCGATTTGATGTTTGTCGAAATCCCGTTTCCATGAGGTCCAGTGCCCGGAAATTCGTTCTCCTTCGGTACGTTCAGCATCGCGTACCAATAGTTCGCCGGATAGTATTTCGCTGCGGCTCTTTGATCTGGCGCTACCGAGGGCTTCAGGTCGACTTGTTTTCCTGGGCTCGTCTGAAGCTTGGGCGAATCCACCAGACCGTAACCGCGCGCCCAAATGGTGTACGTCGCCGGCGGAAGCGAGGGAATCAGATAACGGCCCTGATCGTCAGTGACCACCTCCTTTATGTAGCGTGTGGGCAAGTCGGTGGTTTCTGCAATCACCCAGACGCCGGCCTCGACTCCGTTGGGGCTGGAAACGACCCCGCCAATCTCGTCGCTTTTGACTTTGATCGTCGCGTTCTGTTGCGCAGTCAGGTGTCCAGCGAAGGTCACGGCGCCAAAGTAGGAGAAAAACAGAAACTCAGCAGTGCGCATGGCTCTACGTCCTTAGACCCACAAACGCTCTCCGGGTGAGAATTCATTCGGGTTCTGGACGGCCAGTATACACCGCCTGCCGGACCAACGGGACGAATGAGCGCTCCGTAATGCCGGTAATAGCGCCGGCCGCGGAAACAGGCTCGGGTGCAGGAGAATCCAACGAAGAGGAGTATCAGCAATACAATCAAACACCCTAACCCGACATTCTTCATTACAGAATTCTTTTCGCGTACAATGCCCGGCGACTGGTACGTCGGCGGAGGTTGGTATGAAGGCTGCGGCGGCTGAGGAGTCGTACCGAGGGGTGTGCCGCAGTTCGCACAGAATTTCGCATTGTCCGCGTTAGACAGCCCGCAATTTGGACAGTTCATACTCAGGCTTACTGTACACGAATCGCCGAGCGGAATGGGCAGATTCACACGGGATGTGACCTGAGCGGTACCCTACTGGATTGGGAGCCGGGCGCAACGGCGCTAAACACTTAACAGATGAGAATTCAGAAGGCAGTGATCACGGCCGCAGGTCTTAATCAACGCGCGTTGCCGCTACAGACCCTGATTGATCGAGACGGGTGCGAGAAGCGCGTGCTTCGCATTATTCTCGACGAAGTGAGAAGCGCGAATGTGAGCGAGGTGTGCGTTGTGATTGCGCCGGGCGATAAGGAGAGCTATAGCCAGGCGGCGGGAGATAACTCGATACAGTTCGTCGAGCAGCAGGAACCGCTCGGATATGGGCATGCGCTTTATTCGGCGCGCGGGTTTATCGGCGATTCGGCGTTTCTGCATCTGGTTGGCGACCATCTCTACGTCGGGTCGAACGGGCAAAGCAGCGCGGGAAAATTGGTGAAGCTGGCGGAACAGGAATCGTGCTGCGTGTCGGCCGTGCAAGCTACACGAGAGACACTCCTAGGCCGGTACGGAACAGTGGGTGCGCGACGGATTGCGGATGCCGAAGACGTTTACCGCATCGAGCGAGTGATTGAGAAGCCGACCCCTACCGAAGCCGAGCAAAGTCTGATTGTTTCCGGGCTTCGCGCCGGCCACTATCTCTGCTTTTTTGGCATGCACGTGTTCACGCCATCGGTGATTGACATTTTGAGCCGGCAGTTGGAATCGTCGACAACCAGGTTGACGCTTTCGGGAGCGCTTGACGAACTCGCCGCGCGAGAGCAGTATCTCGCTCTCGAGCAGACGAGCCGGCGGTACGACGTAGGGGCGAAGTATGGGTTACTCCATGCCCAGCTTGCCTTGAGTTTGAGCGGCCGCGAGCGGAACGAGGTATTGGCGCAGCTTTTGGAATTGGTGGCCTTAAGCACCACGGAAACGAAAGAAATCGGGCAGGGCGCATGAGCGAGCTCATAAGGGTAATAACCTCGTCTGAACCGGAGATTCGCAACCGCTCGCTCGACGCGTTTTGCCGGCGGGCATCGACAGAACAGCTTCTTTCGGAGTGTTCGGCGCTCGACGAGTTCCGCCGGCGCAGCCGAAATCTCTATGAAAGAGTCCGCGCTCAATTCTTTCTTTACGCTATTCACCGCTTCCATCTTCCGTTCCGGGAAGGCATTGGCGCATCGGGTCGAATACCATTTGAGGCGGTCTCATACCTGCTGAAGAGACGCTTTGAGGAATCGATCGAAACGCTGCTTGCCTGTCAACTTCGAGCCGGAGTGAATGCGGCGCTGTCGAGCGGATTCGCAGCCGCATATAAAGGACTGGCGTTCAAGACGCTGGCCGACCAGGTGAGGCGCAGCGTCCGTTCGGTTCGCGGGAATCAATGGATGTCTCGCATCGGCCATCCGGACGACTACCCGCTTACGCTACGAAGGACATTGCTTCAAAAATCGGAGAGCAACGGGCTGTATCCGATATTGCGCGAGGCGACGCCGGTCCGCATGGATCTGACTCATAGCGCGTGGAGCGACATTTTCTTTCTGGGCATGGACTTTCCGGAGGGTGCGAAAGTACTGAATATCTCGATCGACCTGAGCGTGCATGCTGCGGGTTCGGGCGATCCGAAACCGCCTGTGGAAGCGTATCTGCGCGTGATTGATGAATCGGTCCTCAGGCTAACTAGCGTGGATTTGAATGCCACGGCAGATGTCACCAGTTTCGGAGAGATTTTCGACTTCGCGCGCGACTATCTTGGATTGCTAAAGGCTGCTGTGATTGCTTCGGGCATCGTGCCGCCCGCGATGGAAGGAGCTCACCAGCCATTGAGCGGCCTGTTGGACCGGCTAGCGGGAATCGGAAAAGGGATTGAGCTAGTGAGCCGTGTGCGGGACATTCCGAAGGGGTCTCGACTGGCCGTCTCGACGAATCTACTCGCCAGCTTGATCTCGGTCTGCATGAGCGCCACGGGCCAAATCAGAAACTTGACCGGGCCGCTGTGCGAACCGGATCGCCGGATTGTGGCTGCCAGAGCGATTTTAGGAGAGTGGCTTGGCGGTTCGGGCGGAGGCTGGCAGGATTCGGGAGGCGTTTGGCCGGGAATGAAATTAATCGAAGGCGCAGTTGCATCGGCAGGCGATCCTGAATTTGGTATCAGCCGGGGCACGCTGCTGCCCACACATCGGCTATTGGCGGAAAGCGACGTTTCCGAGCGGGTCCGCGAGAAGCTTCAGGAAAGCTTGGTGCTGGTTCATGGTGGAATGGCGCAGGATGTGGGGCCGATTCTCGAGATGGTGACCGAGAAATATCTGCTGCGCTCGGAGGCCGAATGGGCAGGCCGTTCCGAAGCCATCAAGATCCTCGATGGCATTCTGGCGAGCCTGCGAGCGGGCGATATTCGATCGATCGGCGAGGCGACGGAGCGCAACTTTCTTGGACCGATTCAAACCATCATTCCTTGGGCAAGCAACGCGTACACGGAAACCCTGATTGATGCAGCTAAGCGTGAAATGGGGACGGATTTCTGGGGCTTTTGGATGCTGGGTGGCATGGCGGGCGGAGGGATGGGTTTCATTTTCAGTCCGGCGAAGAAGCGGGAAGCGCAGCACAGGATGCAGGAGATGATGGTCGAAACGAAGCGGCAACTCGAGGCTGCAGTGCCGTTTGCAATGGATCCCATCGTGTACGACTTCACGATCAATGAGCGCGGAAGCGTAGCGGAGCTGTTATCGCGAGACGCGGCTCTGATGCCGGCCGGCTACTACTCGTTTGTTGTTCCGGGACTGCTGCGCACCGACCCCGGGCTTGTCCCGATCTACCGGCGCGCAGAAGTCGAAAAATTTGGATCGGCTTGCAGAAAGGAGCCAGAGTTAGCAGGGGTTGTGCAGACGCTGTTCGACCGTCTTCTGCCTCCGGCTCCAGAGAGAAATGAAGGCTCTCGATCGTTGGCGGAGCTGCTCGAGGAGTATGGATTCGATCGTGAGGCTCATGAGCAGATCAGATCGGACCTGCGCAACGGGCGAATCGGGCTGGCGCAGAACAGGCTGCCTGCAACAACGGCGATTGAGGATGCGAGACGAGAGGATGTTTTCGATGCAGGTGGAGAGCAAGATGGATATTTGAGATCGCTCGGTTTACGCGCGCTAAATCAAGGCGAAGTGGCGGTGGTGTCGCTAGCCGGCGGAGCGGGCACGCGATGGACAACGGGCGCGGGAGCGGTCAAGGCGCTGAATCCGTTCTGGAAAGTGAATGGCCGCTTTCGCAACTTTCTCGAAATACACATCGCGAAGAGCCGGCGGACAAATCGATTGTATGGTTCGCTGCTGCCGCACGTTTTTACAACCAGCTACCTGACGCACGAACCGATCTCGACAGCGTTGGCCAGGGAGAAGAACTACGGATATGAAGGGACAATTCTGCTTTCAGCCGGCCGAAGTATCGGATTGAGGCTTGTGCCGCCGGAGCGCGACCTGCGCTTTGCCTGGGAACAGAGCCCGCAGCAAGTGCTCGACGAACAGAAGCAGAAAGTTCGGGAAAGCGCGCGCGCAGCCCTGATTAAATGGGCGCAGCAGTCGGGTGAAGCAAGCGAGTACACGGATAATCTTCCGTTGCAATGCCTGCATCCGACGGGGCACTGGTACGAGCTAGCGAATATGCTTCGGAACGGGGCGCTGCTCGACCTGTTGCGGCAACGCCCGCAGCTCAAATATCTGATGACACACAATATCGATACGCTAGGCGCCGATGTCGATCCGGCGATCCTCGGTTATCACATCGAGCAGGGCGCCGCGCTAAGTTTCGAAGTGGTGGCCAGGCACATCGACGATCGTGGCGGCGGTTTGGCTCGCGTGGATGGCAGGCTGCGTCTGGTGGAGGGGCTTGCGCTCCCGAGTGAAGAAATCGAGTTTGTGCTTTCGTATTACAACTCGAACACGGCGTGGATCGACATCGACCGGTTACTCGAAAGCTTTGGGCTTACCACAGAGGATCTAGGCGAGGAGAAACGAGTTGCGGCAGCGGTGAGGAAGCTGGCCGACAGAATGCCCTCGTATATCACTCTCAAGGACGTGAAGAGGCGATGGGGCCGCGGGCAGGAAGACGTTTTCCCGGTGGCTCAGTTCGAGAAATTGTTCGTTGATATGACGGCGCTCGCGGAGATTGACTGCCGCTACATTCTGGTGTCGCGCCGGCGGGGGCAGCAGCTCAAGGAGCCAGCGCAGTTGGACGGGTGGCTGCGCGACGGCTCGGCCGATTACGCGGCTGGGTTGTGCGAATGGGCAAGTGAGCCGCGGCATGTTGGGGAGGGCGGCGGGCAAGCGCGCGGGCTAGTGGGAGCCACATTTTGATTTGAGATATTTTCTGACGGGAGGAACTTGTGGGTAAGTGGACGCGAAGAGGATTTATGGGGGCGTTCTCGGGCGTGGGGGCCGCGATGTCGCTTACGCCTCAGCAAAAGGGCAGTCAGTCGGTTCCTGAAAAGCGGAAGGTGCGTGCATCGATGAAAATCACAGACCTCAGGTGCGCAATCATCGGCCGGAACCCAGTGGTTCGCGTCGTCACCGATCAGGGCATCTCCGGGTATGGTGAAGCCGAATCCGCTAAGCCTTATCTGAAGCCGATGGTGCTTTTTTATAAGAGCTATATTCTGGGCGAAGACCCGACGGATGTCGAGCGAGTGATGCTGAAGATCCGCCGGCTTGGCGCGTTCAAGCCGTGGGGTTCGGCGGTGAGCGCGATCGAGATAGCTCTCTGGGACATCGCAGGGCAAGTGGCCGGAGTACCCGTATATAAACTGCTGGGCGGGAAGATCCGGGACCGTGTGCGCGCGTACAACGGAGGCGTCCGTTTCCCTATGACCGGCCAAACTCCACAGGACTATGCCGAGAACATGGCCAAGATGAAAGAAGCCAAAGAGGGCTTCACACTGATCAAGCAGGCAGTTGGTTTTCACAATCCGGCGATGATGCGCGCCATGCCTAACGGCTGGTATGACGAACCGCGGACGGGAACGCCGCATTCAGATCGCGGTCTGCTGACGGAACGCGGTCTCGAACATATCATCGCCTGCTTCTAAGCGATGAAGAAAGTCCTCGGGGATGAGATTGGACTCGCCCTTGACTGCGGGCCAGGCTGGACAGTAAAGGATGCGATTACGTTTGCGCGAGCGCTTGAGCCGCTCCACATCGCATGGCTCGAAGACCTGATCACGGGCGACTACACACCTTACCCCAACGCCGAAGTTTTTCGCGAAGTAACGCAGAGTACGTCGGTTGCGATTCACACTGGAGAAGAGATCTACCTCCGGCAGAATTTCAAGGATCTTATCGAGAAACAGGCGGTCAATGTGGTCGGCCCCGATCCGGAAGACGTCGGCGGATTGGCGGAAACGAAGTGGATTGCGGAATACGCCGATCTCCACGGTATCCTGATCGCGCCCCACGGGATTTTCGACGGACTTATCGGGCTCGCCGCGCACGTTCACTTGGCGGCCGTGTTGCCGCAAAACTATATTGCGTTCGAGTACCCGGTGGGCCAACCTGATTGGTGGTATCAGATTGTCGATGGGTTGCCGGACCCGATCATGAAAGGCGGCTTCATCGACGTGTGGGATCGGCCGGGTCTCGGTGTCACATTCAATGTCCCGGCAGCTAAATCGCACCTATCGGATGAGGATCGTCACTTCTTCGACTGAGACGAGGTGTCGTAATTGACCTCAGGGTTGGCGTAGTCTGCGGTTGCGAGCGGCGGGGGCAAGCTGGTCAAATATGAAACTCGTCATCGGAGCCACCGGTACCGTCGGGCGCCAGGTTATCTCTCAACTGATCGCCGCGAATGTTCGCGTCCGCGCTCTGACTCGCAACCCAGATTCCTCCAATCTGCCCGCTCAAGTCGAGATCGTGGGCGGCGACCTCACAATCCCCGCTAGTCTCGACCGATCGTTGGGCGAAGTCGATGCGGTGTTCCTGGTGTGGTGTGCTCCTATAACGACGGTTGCTCCCGCCCTCGAGAGGATTGCGAAACACGTCCAACGAGTGGTCTTCCTCTCAGCGCCGCACCGCACTCCGCACCCATTCTTCCAGCAGGCCAACCCGGTGGCAACACTGCACGCGGAGGTCGAGCGAGTGATTGAGGCCCTTGGACTCAAGTGGATATTCCTTAGGCCCGGAATGTTTGCAGCAAATTCTCTGCGCTGGTGGGCGCCGAAGGTTCGCGCAGACAATGTGGTGCGTTGGCCTTACGCGGACGCGCCAACTGCGCCGATCGATGAGCGTGATATCGCCGCAGTCGCAGCGCGAATGCTCTGCGAGGAAGGCCACGGCGGGGAGGATTATGTTCTAACCGGACCTCAATCGCTGAGCCAGTTCGAGCAGATAGACATAATCGGTGAAGTAATTGGACGCCCGGTGCGCTTCGAAGAAATATCAGCGGAGGAAGCGTGTTGCGAGCTGTTGGCACTAATGCCTCTGCCGGCCATTCACATGCTGCTTAATGCGTGGGCAGCGGCAATCGGCCAGTCTGCATTTGTTACATCCACGGTCGCAGATATCACCGGAACAGGGGCGCGGACGTTCCGGGATTGGGTAGTCGATCACGCCGATGAGTTCCGTCAATGATTCGGCGTGCGCGAAATCGTCGAGTGATCCCGGCGGCTGCTCGTTCAGTTCCACCCCAAGAAATCTGCGCAGTCCCAGCGAATCCGCGGCCGCTACCCGATCGCACATGGCTGCCAGATGTGAAGATTACTTACGGACGGCATAGTGCAGCTTGACCACGCCGTCTGTGAACTTCGTGCAGGAGATCAGTTTTAGTGGCACGGTGCGGCGGCCGGGCGCGATCAATGGAATGCCTTCGCCTATAAACTTGGGGATTACGTGAATCATGAACTCGTCGATCTCTCGTTCGTCGAGAAACGACGCAATGATGCCAGCGCCGCCCATTATCCAGATGTCTTTTCCCTTTTGCTCCCGCAGACGGGTTGTGAACGCTTCGATTGGTTGGTTTACGAACTCCACCCCGGCAGGCACTGCCGATGGCAGCAGACCGCGTGTGAAGACATAGTTTTTAACTCTTGTATCGAAGGCCGACCCGGGCACGCCTTTCTTTTGAAAGTCAAGTGCCATATCGCATGTCTTCCTACCCCACAGGATCGTGTCGATCGATTTGTAGAACGCACCCATGCCGTAGTTGCCCTTCGGACGCGGACGGTCGAGCCAGTCGACGGAGCCGTCGGACCGGCCAATAAAGCCGTCGGCGCTGGTGGCGATGTAGACGATGATTTTGCGCTTGCGGACCATGGCAGCACAGGCAGTAGTCAAATTCTAACCCAGAGCGCCGCAGCGGCACATCCGAAACTGAACTCGTCACGGCCGGTCTTGGGGCGGGCACGAAGCAACCCAACCGGCAGTTGCACGGCATCATACTGTACCCTAGTATAGATATTGATGGCTCACATATCGAGCGATGTCGACCATAAGCTGCTGAAGCGAGTGCGGCGCATCCGAGGACAAATCGAAGGAATTGAGCGGGCGATCCAAGAGAGCAACGACTGTTACGCGGTGTTGCAGCAGACGGCGGCGGCTCGTGGAGCGCTTAACGGACTTATGGCCGAGTTGATCGACGGGCATATTCGCCACCACGTGCTGGGCAAGACCAAAAGCGTGCAGGCGGCGGAGGAATTAATGGAAATTGTGCGCAGCTACCTGCGCTGATGGAAGGAGCGGTGTATGCCGCAAATCGTGGAAACGCAAGAGCACTTATCTGCAAAAACTGCCGATCATGCCCTCGAAACACACGAACATGAACATAGCCACATTCAGAAGTTCGACCTCATCCGCATCGCGATCACGGCGGCAATTGCCTTAGCGGTCTTTTTTCGCTTGTGGGAGCCATATCCTCACGTAAGCGTGCTGGGGATTACGGGAGTTCTGTTTAGCGGCTGGCCGATTTTTCGAGAGGCCTTTGAGAATCTGCGGGAGCGCCAGATGACGATGGAGCTTTCGATGACCATTGCGCTTGTAGCTGCGTTGTGTATTGGCGAATTCTTTACTGCCCTCATCATTACAGTATTTGTATTGGGTGCCGAGGTGCTTGAGAGCCTTACTGTGGGTCGGGGGCGCCGCGCGATCGGCGATCTTCTCGAGTTACTGCCGCATTCGGCGTGGATCGTGAAGAACGGAGCAACTGTCGAAGTTGCAATTGGAGAACTACGCCCGGGAGATCGGGTATTGATTCGCCCTGGAGGCAGGATTCCTGTCGACGGCCATGTTGTTTCGGGAAGTTCGAGCGTGGAAGAGGCCGCAATCACGGGCGAATCTTTGCCGCAGGACAAAATTGCGGGCAGCCGGGTATTCGCTGGTACGCTGAACCAAACCGGCGCGCTGGAAGTAGCTGTCGAAAACCTCGGGCGAGACACAACGTTCGGCAGAATCATCGAGGCAGTTGAAAAAGCGGAACAACGACGGGCTCCAATTCAGCGGCTCGCCGACCGTCTTGCCGGATACTTGGTGTACTTCGCACTGGGCAGCGCGTTGCTTACGCTCATGATGACTCACAATCTGCGCTCGACTATTTCGGTCATTATCGTGGCCGGAGCGTGCGGAATCGCGGCGGGCACGCCTTTGGCCATACTGGGTGCAATTGGAAGAGCGGCGCGTCAGGGAGCGATCGTCAAAGGCGGCGTGCATCTCGAGCAATTGGCCAAGACCGATACAGTACTGCTCGACAAGACCGGAACACTGACGTATGGGAAGCCACGTGTGATTGCGATCGAACCGGCGAATGGCTGGAACGAGCGAGAGGTGCTTGAAACGGCAGCTCTGGCGGAGAGAAATTCCGAGCATCCCCTGGCACTAGCAGTCCTGGCGGCCGCGCGCGAAAAACACGTTGCCATTGCCGAGCCGTCGTCGTTCGACTACATTCCCGGAAAGGGCGTGTGCGCCGCTTCCGATGGACACACCGTTGTCGCGGGCAATCCAGCTTTCCTAAATGAGAATGGTATCGATCTACCTGTTTTGAGCGAAACGGCTGGCACTCGTATTTTGGTTGCGCGCGACCTGCAATTCATCGGTTCCGTTCACATCGCCGATGAGGTGCGGGAAGAGGCAGCGGAGGCGATACGCGAACTTGCTCGGATGGGGCTTCATATTGAACTACTCACGGGCGACACGGCGGCATCCGCCAAGGCGGTCGCCGAACGTCTCGGAGTAACTCGTGTTTGGAGTCGACTGCTTCCGGAACATAAGTCGGCCCGAGTGGATGAACTGATTCAATTGGGACGGATTGTGACTATGATCGGCGACGGCATTAACGATGCGCCGGCGCTTTCTCATGCGCATATTGGCGTGGCGATGGGCAGCGGGACCGAAATCGCTCATGCCAGCGCGAATGTGCTGCTGATTGGAAACGATTTGAGGAAATTTGTAGACGCGCTGAAGACAGCGCGCTGGTGCCGCGCCGTGATTTTTCAAAACTTCTATGGAACGTTAATCGTAGACGCTGTGGGCATTGTTCTGGCGGCTTTCGGCCTAATCAATCCGCTGCTCGCGGCATTTATCCATGTTTCCTCCGAATTAACTTTCATTCTGAATTCGACGCGGCTGTTACCGCGTTTCTCGGAGCAGCGCGCTGTCTAACGCTTGACAAGTGTTCGATGGGGCGAGCAAGACCGAGCGCCTGATGGCCCGAGTTAATTAGTTCCTGAACAATGACAGAACCGATAAAACCGATAGCACCGGTAACGTAGGCTTCATAACCTCCTTTGCTTTTTTCCGAATATCAGCAGCGTTTGTTCAGGCTTTGAGGGCGTCCGCATGGTCGAGATCGGAGATCAGCCCACGCTGCTGTGTCGGGCGCCATCCCAGCCGTTCCTTAGCCTCGGGGTCTTGGCGTGACTCTTAACCTGCCAGCCGGCGATGCTCGCGGTACAGGCACCGGTCGGAAACGACCAGCAATCCCGCTTCCTCTGCTTTCCTTTCAGCTTCAGGATGAACGATGCCCTGCTGCAGCCACAGGCAACGGGCTCCTTTCCTGATGGCCGACTCCGCGATTTGGGGAACAAATTCGGGGCGGCGAAACACATCGACGATGTCGATTGCATCGTCAACGGATTCGAGCTCAGCTACCGCCGGTTCGCCTAGAACCTTCGTTTCGTTTGGATTTACGGGATAGATTTTGAACCCGCGGCCCTGGAGGTACTGAGCGACTCCGTGACTTGCTCGCATCGGATTACTTGACAGACCGACGACCGCAATGGTTTTGACGGTTTTTAAGAATTCGCGAAGGGCGTCGTCGTTCATTAAGCGTGCGCCTTCGCATGACGGGGACGCTCATTGCGTTTACTGTCGATTCCGGTATGACCAAGCAATTTCATGAATCGTTCGACCTCCTGCCGGGTCAGCGTCCGGTACGCGCCGGCTTTCAGGTCGGCGAGATCCAGAAAACCGATCCGGGTACGTTTCAATTTCTCAACCAGGAAGCCGAAATGTTTGAACATGATTCGTATCTGATTCTGGCGCCCCTCGGTGATTGTGACTTCATACCAGGGATTTCTGCCTTCCCGGATTTTCTTCAGCTTCGCGGCCGACGTACGCCGCCCGTGCAGCGGGATGCCTCTCCTAAATGCCTCTTCTTGCTCAGAGCTCAGCGTGCCATTCACTTTCACGAGATAGGTTTTCGCCACATGTCCTGAGGGCGAGCTGATTTTGTTTGCAAAATCCCCGTCGTTCGTCAAGAGCAACAACCCTTCGCTTGCGTAATCCAATCGGCCGACCGGGTAAATGCGTTCACGCATTCCCTTGAAATAGTGCATGACCGTTGTGCGATGTTCAGGGTCGGCAACGGTGGTTACCACATTCCTGGGCTTATGAAAGGCGTAATAGACGTGATGTTGCGGCACCTTTAGCCGCTGCCCGTCGACTTTCACTTCGTCGACCGTCAAGTCCGCCTTGCTGCCGAGCTCCGTTACCGTGCGGCCATTCACTGAAACGTGTCCCGCCACGATCAGCTCCTCGGCCTTGCGCCGGCTGGCGATGCCCGTATGGGCGAGGATTTTCTGAAGCCGCTCCTCAGACATCTGAATTTGCTTCCGTTTGGGGTTCGCTGTGGTGTTGGCTGGCCGTATTTTCTTGCTCGCCTGGCGCTTCGGCCGCCGGCTGTTCCGGAGGACTAGCAGATTCAGCTGCTTCTTCTTCAGTCATCCCTTCGCCCTCCATGGCCATGCGCCCGAGTTCTTCAAATTCCTTAAGCGTAGGCAGTTCCTTGAGCGAGCTTAAGCCGAACTGGATGAGAAACTCCTTCGTGGTTTTGTACATGATCGGCTTGCCGATCACATCCTTGCGGCCCGACGTGGCGATCAGCTTTCGATCGAGCAGGGTCTTTAATACGCCAGCACCTTGCACTCCCCGGATCTCCATAATCTCTGGCGCGGTGATCGGCTGCTTGTAAGCGACGACGGCGAGTGTCTCGAGCGCGGGCAGCGAAAGCTTCAACGGCGGTTGCAACTTCTTGACGAATTGGCGGATCGACTCGTGGTGCTCGGGTTTAGTCGCCATTTTGTATCCGCCGGCAAGCTCCCTGATCGCGAGGCCGCGGTCGGGCCGGGCATACTCCTGGGTCAAACGGCAGAGGATCTCTGTTATCTTTTCTGGCGGCTGGCCGAGCGCGGTTGCGATCTGTTCGGAAGTCAGCGGTTCATCAGTAATATAGATAGCCGCTTCAATCAACGCTTTAAGGGCATCGTCAGGGCCGTCGGCCGGAACGTTCTCCGCGACAAAGACGCTCGCGCGACTCTCCGCCTCGCTGGCCGTTAGCCGATCTTTCTCATGGATCTCTTCGGATTCCTGCATCGTCAACTGGCTGCTATTGGTACTCGCTCTCGACTGCTTCAATGTTCGCGGCTTCCAGCATCTGCTTATAGTTTTCGCGGCGTTTGATGCCGATGTCGCCGAACAGTTCTCCTTGGATGAGCTCGACCGCCTGGATTCTTACCAGCTCGAGAATGGCGAGGAACAAGCAAATTATCGCGCGACGGCTGTGCTGGCGTTCGAATAGCCTAGTCGCCGAGAGGTTCTGCGAGGGCCGCGTATGCTCGAGTTCATAGCGCAATAGCCGGATCATATCGGGAACGCCTACGTCTTCCCTGTCTATCTCGTAGGTCGGCCGGTTCTTCAGCCGTTCGAGGACAGACTGAAAGACTTTTACGAGGTCCATAGGACCCGCGGCGAGAGCGGGACCCTCATCCTGGTCGAGAAACCGCTGGATTTGAGGATTCGACCACATGGCGTCCTCGATGACACGCTTCTGCTGCAACATCTCGGCGGCGTTTTTGAACCGTTCGTGTTCTACTAACCGCTGAACCAGCTCGGCACGCGGGTCTTCCTCCTGCGCGATCTTATCCAGCTCCGGATCGCGGGGAAGCAGCATTTTACTCTTGATGTGAATCAAGGTGGCGGCCATGTAGATGAACTCTGAAGATAGCTCTGTCGCGAGCTCCATGGCCCGTTGCATGTAATCCAGATATTGCTGCGTTATCTTTGCAATCGGGATATCGTACAGGTTGATCTGCTGTTTCTTGATGAGATCTAACAAGAGGTCCAGCGGCCCATCGTACTGCTCGAGATGGAAATTCAGCGGCGGCGGCACTGATTACAAAATAGCAGGGAATGCCGGATATTCTGTTCTGGGCAACCAGAGCTGGACTCGCGGCATCAAACGGTTTCATGGCGCAATGGGAGGAGCTATCGACGGGGTACCCGAGGGCGATTTTCGCGTTAACGGGTCTGGCCGCGATGTTCGCCACGGCGGGATGCCTTCACCGCCAGGGAGAGCAGATGGTTGCCTTCACCGAACAGAATAAGCTGCTGATACGAGGAGATTGCCGCACGAGGAGCAAAGGCTGCTGGCCGCTGAAGCCGACCGATGCGGCGGAATATTCAAGCGAACATTACGACGAGTACAAGCAGAGCGGATTCGTTACTTTAAAGCCCAACATGCAACTCCGCATCGTCGCGCCCATCACATCTACAGGAGGCGCCGAACCGCCAACCGGCTCGGATGGCACGGCGGGCCAGGTCCCGGGGGCGCAAACCAGCCTTCAAGCCTCGCGCGATTTATCAGGATACGAAACGGCTGTCTACTCCGTGCGGCAGGCTGCGAACGGCGCCGTTGTGCTGAAGTTAGCAGGCATCACGCTGCAGCCGATCGGAAAGCACAATGAAGCTGATTTGACCAGCACCGATTACCTGGCAAACGTCACCAAAGCATTATTTCTGCGCCTCTATTTTCAACTCCGCCACGCTCCTGCGGACCACCCCCAAGTATTGCTAGTGGGCGATTCTCAAGGAGAATTGAACGAGGCATCGGGCGAATTCGAGCAGGCGCCCGACGCCTACTGCGCCGCCAGGCATCCGCATTCGAGATGCATCGTCTTTCCTCGTTTCACGGCCGTGAACGTCGAAATTCTCGTGTTCGTGCGGAAACGCCCCGTGCATGTGGCACTTTCAGCAACCGTTTCAGACGCCCTTGTGGCGGCGGGAATCTCCGACCCAAAGATGGCATTGGGCAAACTGAAAATTACGCGGATCTGGAATTCACATGCCGTGAACCTTCGCTTCGACCGGGATTCCACTTCGATCCTCGATCTAGAGTTGATTGGCGGCGACCGAATTAGCCTGTAGCTCAGCGAAGCGCCAAAGCCGCGTGAGAGAATTCAATTGTTGCACATTGTTCCCGACGGCATTAACTATGCCTGCGCACTCAGCTTGGCGGGGCTCATCCTGTCCTATTTCCTCGATCCGTTTTTAGGAATCCCGCTGTATCTGGTGGCCTTGTTCTGCCTTTGGTTCTTTCGCGATCCTGAACGTAAGATACCGGATGGGGACGTGATGGTCGCGCCGGCTGACGGCAGAATCGTCTCCATCAAGGCTGGCCCTGAAGAGGAAACTCGCCTGAGTATTTTTTTGAATGTTTTCAATGTACACGTTGCGCGCTCTCCGGTAGCAGGCCGCATTGCCGAACTCACCCGCACGAAAGGAAAGTTTCGAGTCGCGAGTCTTGACGAGGCCTCGGTGGAAAATGAGAAGAGCACTATCCGAATCGATGCCCGCGGCCGGCCGGTGGTTTTCAGTTTGATCGCGGGCCTGATTGCGCGCCGCATTATCTGTTATAAGCGCGAGGGCGAAACGGTGGCGCGAGGAGAGCGCATTGGCCTGATGAAATTCGGCTCGCGCGTGGATGTGTTTATAAGCGGCGAGTGGAGCGTGGTCGTCGAAAGCGGACAGAAAGTTTCAGCTGGCACGACAATCATTGCGAGGTTGTCGGAACAGGAGACGGTATGAACGAAGCCGCGCCTCTCAATCTTCCACAAGCCGACCGTCCCGCTCCGCGCCGGCCAAGGCGCGCCGCTTATGCCTTGCCCACGCTGTTCACAAGCGGCAACATTTTCTTAGGGTTCCTGGCTATCATACAGGCGTTCCAGGGCGCCCTCCAGGCTCATGGCGGCGATTTAGGTCCTAACGACCATTTTGCGAACGCCGCGAAAGCGATTGGATTTGCCGTATTTTTCGACGGTCTTGACGGGTGGATCGCCCGTATGACGCATACGGTCAGCGATTTTGGCCGTGAGCTCGATTCTTTATCTGACGTGATCGCGTTTGGAATAGCACCCGCGGTCCTGGCCTTCGTCTGGGGCGTTCAGTCCGTGCAGCCTCCACTTCCCGGCCCATTCTTAAACCACGTTCTGAAGTTCGGGTCTTTTGTCTCGTTCTTTTATCTCCTGTGCGGGGCTGCCCGCCTTGCGCGATTTAACATTCAGACCAACCCGGTTCTGAAAAATCCCGGCCGGCCGGACCGGAAATATTTTGCTGGAATGCCGATTCCCGCCGGAGCGGGATTTGTCGCCGCAATCGTGTTCTTCGACGACTCCTCACCGCTTCAAAACGTCTATCTTTCCGCAATCTGGCTCGGATTGCTTGCCGGAATTGGTCTTTTGATGGTCAGCACCTGGCGCTATCCAAGTTTCAAGCAAATCAACATATCGAAACCGCGCTCGCCGCTGGTGGTTCTGGTTTTTGGGGTTTTAATTTATCTCATCTGGAATTGGGCTCAGGTCGTTCTGCTCGTTCTGGCGCTCGGCTACGTGTCAACAGGCATTTTTATCCGCATCGGAGGAATCGTTCGCCGCCGACTGCGCCGCACACCTCCCGCTTCGCGTGCTGAGCATCAGATTAGTTAACATTTGGTCCGCATAAATGCGGGTTAGCCTCCGGCTAGCTCTGGGCTAGGATATCGTGGGCGGTCCGAGAGGTCGTCACAGGCCCGGCCGCTACTTCCCGTCACAGACCCAGACCACCGCCGCCTGGAGTCTCGATACGGAGGACAGCGCCCGCGGAGACGTGGATCGTGCACTTGCCCGGCAGTTCTCGGGCTATACCATTCTCGATAAGAGTATTTCTGCCGAGGGCTCCGGGCTGTCCACCAGCGAGGCCATAAGGAGCAAATTTGCGGCGATCGGACAACAACGTGACCTGCGCGGGCGCGAGCAATTCGATTTCGCGAATCAGGCCGTCGCCGCCCCGATATTTGCCGCCGCCGCCTGAATTGCGGCGATAGGAATAACGGCGTACGCGAAACGGGTAAGCGTACTCGAGGGCCTCGACCGGCGTGTTTGAAGAATTGGTCATATGCGTATGAATACCTGAGATTCCGTCTGCATTGGGCCTGGCACCGGCGCCCCCGGCAACCGTTTCGTAGTACGTATAGAGTTGGCCGGTGCGAGGATCGACGCCTCCAATTGTGAGATTGTTCATGGTGCCGGAACTGGCGGCGGGAATGCGATCTGGAACGATACTTGCAAAAGCGCGAAGTAAGGCATCGGTGATGCGCTGCGACGTTTCAACGTTGCCACCGGCTACGGCAGCCGGTGGACGCGCGTTAACAACAGAACCTTCGGGCGCAATCAGAGTTACGGGCCGCATGAGTCCTGCTGTCGCCACGGCTTCTTCCGGCAGCAGGCAACGCAGGACGTAAAACGTGGCGGAATAGGTGATGGCGGCCACGGCGTTCAAACAACCGGCCACCTGCGGCGCTGAACCCGTGAAGTCAACAACCACTTCTCCACGTTTGGGGAGGGTCTTGATCGTTACACAAACCCTGATGGGTTCACCCGTCACGCCATCGTCGTCGAGAAAGTCCTCCGCGAAAGAGATCATTTCGGGAAGGTCGCTCAAGTAGCCGCGGATGAGCCGTTCGGAGTGATCGAGCACGGCAAGGACGTTCGAGTTTATGCGAGCGAGGCCGTATCGTTCGACCATCTCGACGATTCGCTGTGCACCAATTCGGCAGGCTCCCATCTGGGCAGTGAGATCGCCTTCGCGCTCGCGCGGGGTGCGGACATTCTTGAGGATGAGCGACAGCAATTGGCGGTCGAGCACGCCGGCTGTTGCGAGTTTCAGCGGCGGTATCCGAAGACCCTCCTGCCATATCTCACGGCACAACCCCATGGAACCGGGGAATGCGCCGCCAACGTCGGCATGGTGCGCGCGGTTGGCGACATAGAAGGCGGCCGTAGCCCGTTCCGGGACGAAGACCGGCATGACCAGCGTGATGTCGGGCAGATGTGTGCCGCCTTCATAGGGATCGTTGAGAATGGCAATGTCTCCCGGCTCGAGCGTGAGCTTGTTGAGCGCAGCCCGGACCGACATAGGCATCGATCCAAGATGCACGGGCATGTCATCGCCCATGGCGACAATTTGACCAGTCTCATCGAAAAGAGCACTCGAATAGTCGCGGCGTTCGCGGATATTGGGTGAGAACGAAGTCCGGCGAAGCGCCGCGCCCATTTCTTCGGCAACGGAACGGAACGCGCTACGGAATATTGCGAGATCGATCGGATCAGCGGTCACGGCATCACCTCGATCAGGAGATTCGAGTATTCATCGACGAGCGCTTGGCAGCGCGGTGGAACAAAAGTCGTGGCGCTATATTCGACAACCACGGCGGGGCCCCTGAAACAGTCGCCTGGATGGAATTGTGAGCGATCGTAGACCAGCGCTTCGCTCCATGCGCCATCGACATAAATGGGCTTGGCCTTGATGACCGCATTGGCAGCGTCGCCGGCCCGGCTGGCGTGGCGTTCCTGAGGGGGCGGCTGAACCATTGTGACGATATGTACACGCGCGTTTACGACTTCGACGGGCCGCTCGGGGTCGGCATAACCATAGCGGCGTTCGTGCTGCAGGTGAAATTGATTGACGAAGTCGTCGGACCAGTCTACCGTCAACTCGTAGCCCTGTCCGGTGTAACGTAGGTCCGCCGATCGCGTGACGATCGCATTCGAGGGGTTCGCCTGAAGATCTTGCGCGGCGAGTTTTTCGAGCGCTTCAAATTGTCGCAATAATGCAGGCTGGTCGTGAGACGGCAGCATGACGGTGCGAGAATAATCGCGCACGATATCTGAGACGAGAATGCCGTAAGCGGACAAGGCTCCCGGGATCTGCGGCACGAGCACGCGGGGAATCTTCAGCGCGCGGGCTAAGGCGCATGCGTGCATCGGCCCCGCTCCTCCAAACGATACCAAGACGAACTCTCGCGGGTCGAGTCCCCGCTCGACCGAGATCTTCCGTAGCGCACCCTCCATATGCGAATCGGCAAGGCGCACGACGCCTTCAGCAAATGTTTCGCCATCGCGCAACGCGCCTTTGGCGACTTCGCAATAGCGGCGCGCGCGCTCTACATCGAGCCGCATCTTACCGCCCAGGAAATATTCGGCATCGACCCGGCCCAGCAGAAGATTAGCATCGGTGACAGTGGGCGTTTCGCCGTATCCGTAACAGACCGGGCCGGGATCGGCTCCGGCCGATTGAGGGCCGACTCGTAGCGCGCCGCCATGATCGAATCCCGCGAGCGACCCGCCGCCTGCTCCTACGGTGTGGATATCGAGCATGGGTACGGCCACGGGCATTCCGAGCACTTGCGACTCTTTTGTTGAACTGCGCAAAACGCCACCAAACGGCTTTGCGCAGGTGGTTGAACTGCGCAAAACGCCACCAAACGGCTTTGCGCAGGTGGTGATGTGCGATCCGGTTTCATTCTGCACGAGTGCTACGTCGGTTGAAGTTCCGCCCATATCAAAGGTGAGAATGCGTGAGAAGCCGGCGCATTGTGCCACGTGGAGAGCTCCGACAACACCGCCTGCGGGGCCGGAGAGAATGGTGCGGACCGGCTCGTGCGCAACAATGGCGGCGGGAGCAACGCCGCCGGACGATTGCATCACGAAAAGCTGAGAGCTTTTCGTTTCCAGGTGCTCGTTGAGCTTACCAAGATACTGCTGCACTTTGGGGCAAAGATAGGCATTAATAACGATGGTCGAGGCGCGCTCATATTCACGGAACTCCGGTAAAATCTCGTGCGATGCGGAGACAGGGATGCCGAGCTGGCGTAACGATTCCGTGACCGCCTTCTCGTTGGACGGATTAGCAAAAGAGAAAAGCAGAGAGACGGCGACGGATTCGGCACGCGCGTCACGGATCGCCTGCCGCAAACGATCCAAGTCCTCTGGTTCGACGGGGGCGAGGATAGACCCGTCACTGGCGACGCGCTCGGCAATGCCAAAACGCAAGTCTTCGGGCACCAACGGCGGTTCCTTGACCAGAAACCAATCGTAGAGCCTGGAGCGTGTCTGGCGGCCGATGGCGATCGTATCCTCAAAGCCCGCCGTGGTGACAAACGCGGTTCGTGCGCCCTTGCGTTCCAACAAGGCATTTGTTCCCACGGTCGTGCCGTGGAGAATCTGCACTGGACCGTCTCCGGCGATCGAGTTTATGGCAGCGACAACCGCTTTGGCAGGATCAGCGGGGGTTGAGGCGATCTTGAGAACAGTGAGCTGGTTTTTCGCCAGATACACACAGTCAGTGAACGTGCCTCCCGTATCGATCGCAATTCGCATCATCACAAGTTTCCGTAGACGCCGATCACATGTAGATCTTCTCAACTCAGTTTGGCCGGTCGTTGCCGGCAAGGACCAATACAGCGAAGCAATTCGGACTGGGAAGGCATCTATAAAAATTGCTAGCTGTTAAGGAAGACTGGACGCGGGCTGCTTTGCGAAATGCGTCGTGGATATTAATGACGCATACGCGGAGTACGAGATAATGAATAAGCTGGCTCACAGTTATCGAGAAAAAAGAGGTTGCCGTGATTCGCAAGTATGAGACGGAGCCTGAGATGCAGGCATTCCAGAAATCAATTGCGGACGAACTCGACCGGGTTGGTTCGAACATCCCTCAGCTCGGACCCTTACAGCAGTTTCTCGACGCTATTCCCGCTGCCGCCTACATGTGCGACACAGCCGGTCGCGTAACGGTTCACAATGAAGCTGCTCGCGAGCTTTGGGGCCGGACGCCAATAGCCGGCGACGAGAGCTGGTGCGGTTCCTACAAAATGTACTGGCCCGACGGAACTGCGATGCCGCTCTCGGAGTGTCCAATGGCAGTTGCCCTGAAAACAAAACAATCCCTCTGGAGTGTAGACGCGGTCATCGAACGTCCCGACGGCAACCGGCGGCATGTACTTGCGAATCCTCAACTGGTGCACGACTCGGCAGGTACACTCTTGGGGGCCGTCAATATATTGATCGATGTTACCGAGCGCAAGCAGAAGGAGGCGATGAGCGCCTGGATAGCGGCAATCGTCAGCTCATCGGATGACGCCATTGTTAGCAAAACGCCGAAGGGGATCATCACATCGTGGAACGCAAGCGCTGAAAGAATATTCGGATATACGGCGGCAGAGGCAATTGGACAGCATATCTCACTCATCATTCCCGAGGAACGGCTCGCCGAAGAGGACTATGTAATCGGTCAAATCCTGCGAGGGGAAAGAATCGATCATTTCGAGACGCAGCGGCAGCGAAAGGATGGCAGCAAAGTAGAGATTTCGCTGACGGTATCGCCGATCAAGGACACTGCGGGGCAGGTTATTGGAGCCTCGAAGATAGCACGCGATATTACCGAACAGAAACGGGCTGAGGAGGCTCTGCGCGAAAGCGAGGAACGCTTCAAAGCCATTTTCAACCAGATCGTGTGCGGAGTTGCCGAGACGGATCTCACGGGACGTTTCCTGCTTGTGAACGACCGTTACTGCGAGATTGTGGGGCGAACCAGAGAAGAGCTCGTAAACCTACGAATGCAAGATATAACGCATCCGGCCGATCTGGGCAAAAGCATCGAATTATTCAATCGCCTTATTCACGAGGGATCCAACTTCGAACTCGAGCAGCGCTACGTGCGCCCAGACGGCTCAGAGGTGTGGGTCCATAATGGCATCTCCGCTATCGCGGATGGCGCCGGACGCCCGCGTTACACGGCCGTGAATGCCGTCGATATCACCGCGCGAAAGCAAGCTGAAGAAGCCCTTTGCCGCTCGAACGAGCAGCTAAAGCGGGCCAACGAAAATCTGCAACAGTTTGCCTATTCTGCGTCGCACGACCTTCAGGAGCCGTTGCGGATGATGGCATGCTATAGCGAGCTGCTTAAGCAGAAATGTAAGGGCGAGCTCGATGACGATGCTGCCAGCTTTGTGCAATTCATCCGGGAAGGAGCCAATCGGGCGCAGATCCTTTTAAGGGATATGCTTCAGTACACGCGGCTTGAGCTGGCTGAGGAAGCTGTCAATAAACCGGTCGACTGTAACGCAGCGTTGAAAACGGCACTGACTAACTTGACATCGGCTATCGAGGAGAGTAACGCGGTAGTGACATCGGAACAGCTTCCCATGGTGCCGGGTCAAGAGGTCCGCCTCGTACAGCTTTTCCAAAATCTCGTCGGAAACGCAATAAAATACCGAAGCGAAGAACCGCCAAGAGTGCATGTGGCGGCTGAGCAACGCGACGGCATGTGGCGTTTTTCCATTCGTGACAACGGCATCGGAATCGAACCGCAGCACGTGAAAAACATCTTCGGGCTCTTCAAGCGGCTCAAAAAAGATACCGACGGTACTGGGATTGGGCTTGCGATCTGCGCGAAGGTGGTGGAGAGTCACGGGGGGCAGATCTGGGTTGAGTCAGAATTGGGGAAAGGATCGACGTTCTTTTTCACCATTCCCGTCGCCGAATCTGCCCAACGCCCGAACGAAAAGAGAATTTCGGAGCGGGACCAACAGCTGGAAGTGTTTCTCTAATAGCGTCTAAACTAAGCCGCGCCTCGTGTTTTACTGGAGCGTCGCCGCGTGGGGTGCGCGGAGGCATTTGCGGCTATGCTCTTCTTTAGCGCCTCCATGATGTCGATCACAGGCGCGCGTTTCGGTTGCTTCGCGGGCGTCACCTGCTCACCCTTCTGTTTTTGGCTGATCAGGCGTTTGATGTTTTCCCTATACTGGTCTTGAAATTCATCGAGATGGAAGGGCGCGCGGAGAGATTTCATCAGCGTGCTGGCTAAACTTAGTTCCTTTTTGCTCACTTCGCCGGCCCGAGTATGAACTCGCGAAGCCGCATTCATCTCGTCGGCGTAATACATCGTGTGAAGAACGAGGCCGTCTCCGGCCGAGCGGACAATAACGATGTGCTCTCGGGCATGCATTGAAAGCTTTGCAACTGCGACATAGCGATTTTCAGATAACGCAACGCGCAATAGGTTGTATGGCTTTTCCGCATTCTTTTGCGGCGCCATGTAGTACGATTTCTCGAATACCAATGGATCGATTTCATCCGCAATCGCAAACTGAATGATCTCCATGCTGGTTGCGGTAGGTGGTGCAACATTTTCCAGCTCAGAGTCTGCAATTACGACATACTGGTTCTTTGCCACTTCGTAGCCCTTCACCAGTTCGCTGCGCTCCAACGGCTTATCCTCTACCGAGCAGTAGAAAACTTCGTGTACCCGAGAAAGATCTTTATTATGAAGCAAATGAAAGCGGGTCGTCTTGCTTCGGGCAGCTGCGAACAGCTGGACGGGGATGGAAATGAGGCCCACGGTTAGATAGCCTTTCCACAGAGGGCGTGGCATAACAGAAATCTACATCGCAAGGGAAATTCCAAATTTGCAGGCGTGTTTACGGGCGTATGAGTGCCAAGCCCGATTGCGGATCATGCTTCTTCTGTAGTCGCTCGGGAGCTTCGGTCAGAATCAGCTCGAGTGTGGGACGGACATGTGCTTGCAACAGGTGACCGCCATGAGCGGTACCGTCCTTCTTTCCTACGACGACGTGCGCGTGTATTTCCGGCCGCCCTTCGTAGAGGGCGATGTCGCCAATCAGCGATAACACTTCGATCTGCTCGTGTATGTCGGCTGCGGTCTCGTAATGCTTAGTTTCCCAGTTAAACCAGCCCAGTTTTGCATCCGAGAGCGCGCCAATCGCCTTGAAACTGCTGCCTGCCAGGTCGTGATCGCTCGCGAATTGTTTGAGAGTGCTTGCCACTTCGTCGCCTGTTTCGAAAACGAGCGCAAATTGCGGCGGAGCCTACCTTGGAATCGCCTGCAGTTGCTTGCCGAAGAGATTGAAGTCGGAAGACACATTGAACACGTAGCTGAACTGCGCCGCAGCCTGCCGAACGGACGGGCGACACCACTAGACCACAGCTTTGAAAGCGAGGCGCGGAAGGAAATCGCCTCTTGATTTGTTCGACGACAAAGAGACGCTGGTAATTTACAGCTTTATGTTCGGCCCGAAGCGCTTCGGTGAGCTGGATATAGGCGCGCCACAACTCTTCCGGCGTCCCATCGGTGACATTGCTACGCAATACATAGCAGCCTTCGCTCCGGTCCGCGCCATTAACTGGTTCGAGCCATTAATTCGATGGCGGCAGGCCGAACGGTTGCGATCCTTTCCAATCGGGAACGGACTCGGCATTCACCTCGGAAGAGAGCGGGCGCGGCTGGAATAAGTACTCGATATACAAGCCTGTCGCGGCGTTCCGGTAATCGCGGGCGTTGCCAACGTTCATGTATGCGCCCGCTAGCCATTGCGGAGCCAACTGATAAACGAGTCTGAAATCGAAGTTGTAGTTGGCGCCGGTATTGGCCAGGGCCGGGTAGTACAACGTGTTCGTTGAAAGCAGCGGGAAATAGGGCGTGGCATCTTCTGAAAAATGTTGCGCGCCTAAACTCCCCGACACGGAATATTGCAGCCTCCGGTTCCAATTGCCTACCCAGCGCACTGGAATGTTTGCGAGGAAGTACTGCTGCGGGCTGAAGTAACCGCCCTGTCCCAACGTGAAGTAGCTCAGGTTCTTGTCATAATGCATGCCCGTGAGATTAAGTCCAGCGGTGAGCGAGCCCTGGCTCGTGCTCAAGAGCTTGAAATAAGTACCCATCGTCACGTTGATTTGATCGTTCGACTCGACCGTCTTACCCGTGATGTTCTGGTAGCCGGCGCTCGCATAAAACCCGGACTTGTCCGTTCCCCAATGCCCGAGCAACGACACCGAATTGCCCATTACGCCGCCCCAGACGAGATTCGATGCCGGATCACGTTCGCCCGCGAAGGAAAGTTTCGTGTCGAGCAGCGAATTGCGGGTGATCAGAATCGTGAATGGGCCTCCGGCGGGAGTGAACCGGAAACCGCCCATCCAATTGCGCACCAGGAAGCTGTAAGGCGTTAATCCCAGGCGCAGCCCGAAATCGCGCGTTGCGATTTGACCTTCGGCGGCAATGCCGAATGCGGTGGGCGAAGTGGAATAGCCGTTAGAAAGCGTCGATCCAAAGCCGGGCGTGGTCGAATTATCGGGATTACCCGAATCGATGTACGTTGGGTGAGCGATTAGGCTGAGACGGACCTGGTTGCCCACGGTTGTGCTAGCTCCGATGTCCGCCTGTTCGATAAGTAGCTTGTCGACGCCGCCGCGGCCGCTTCTATCTTGAACGCTTGCTCCATTCATAAAGTACGGCGAATTTCTCCCGTCGATCGCCGTAATGTCGTTCGTGATGTCACCGCGCAAATCGGAGCCGCTTTGGCCGCTCTGATCGCTTTTCTGCGTTGGATCGATCGCGGTCGCGGTCTGACCAAGGTTGGGGAGGGTGATGGCTGGCGGCAAATCCGGAACGTTCGTCGCGGATGCGCCGTTCGAAGGGGCACTCAATGTTTCCGCCTGCTGGCTTCGAGAAACCTTGAGCGCAGTGTCGTTCGCAACATCGGTCTGCGGAGAAGCAAAGCGCGAATCTCTCTCCGACTCCGCCGCCTCGCGTTGCAGATTACTGGCCACGAGCAGATCCGACTCGCGTTGGATATCGGCGGCGAGCGAACCAGTCGACGTTTGCGGCTCCGCCGCTGCCGGCGTGTCGAGGCTGGATTCGAGACGATTCTCGGGCGCGGCCTTGATATCCGCCGGTTGCTGATCGCGTGCAAGATCAACGCCAGGCAAGAGCAGTGCCCCTAACGACTGCTTTGAATCACCTCTGTCCGGCGCTAAAGCTGCCAATGAAATGGGCCCGCTGGCGCCTTCGACCTGGCCGGCTCCGCTCTGATCCGGCGGCACACTGGCTAGCGCCTCGCGAAGATAGAGCTTAGCTTTCTCGTAGTCGCCCTGTTCCGCCGCGCGCTTTCCTGCGAGCGAGAGCAACCGCGAATCGCGCGGGTATTTCTGCAAGCCGCGGTTCAGCCACCGAACGGCCAGATCGTTATCATTCAACGAGAGGGCGGCTCCCACTGCTCCGCTGAAATCGCCGGCTGTCGCGTTTGCCAAGCCCCACTTCTTATAAACTGCATACGCGTTCTTTGTGTCCCGGCTCTCGAGGTAGGCTCCGGCAAGGCTTCCCTGCACTGCGGCATCGGTTGGCAGCAATTGAGAGGCTGCTTTCAGTATCGAGACAGCCTGCGGAAGATCACCGCGATCGAGTGCCTCGCCTGCGCGACGCCGCACCCAAATGGACCAGATCGAGGAGAATTCGTTTCTCTGGGCGAGGGTCAATTCCCGGGAATCGCTATAACGCGTCAGAATCGTGTACAGCTCGCGTTCGTCGCCACGGCGGTCGACCAGAAGCCACGCCAGTTGTACTTGTAAATCAACTGGTACAGGCTGCCTGTGACTGTCAAGGCGGGCAATACCGCTATTGATGATTTTGATGGCGTCATCTTTCCGGCCCAATTGCGAGTAGATTCCCGCCTGAAGACTGATGAAGCCTGCGTCCTCCCGCAACTTCGCAAGAGCCGTTTCGGGAATAAGCTGCATCTGATCGAAAGCTTCCTGGTCGCGCTTCTGAGCATGCAGAAGCGAGAGTAGAGCAAGGTGTGCGCCGGGCATGGTCGGCGTCTT